>NZ_JACDWU010000286.1:0-39646 GCF_016464045.1 Pseudoalteromonas sp. bablab_jr011
ATGAGTTACTGACAACACTTAGGTTGTTTATCTTACCCGATAGGCTACCAGACAGGCATTATCCAAGGGTGATAAGAAGGAAACCAAATAAGTATCCTTACAAAAGAAAATGCCAGTCAGCTCTTAACTGACTGGCATTAGCCAGTAGGGGCGGGCTTTATTTTATAACAAGACTAAATTGTTATTAGAATGTGTAACGAACGCCTACACGCATTTCCCAAAGTGAGGGTTTTGTTTGTACGCTTGTACCAGCTGGGTTGTTGAAAGAGTTGTAAATATACTGCCCATCAACAAGTTCTGTCGTTACTGCACTTTGCAATGAACTACCTGATTTTAAAACACCCCAATCATCGTTTATTAGATTACCAATGTTTTTAATTACAAAATAAGCAGAGCCTTTTTGATCAGGTGTAAAGCCCATAAACTCTTGCTCAACTTTTAGATCAAATGTAACCCACCAGTCGCCATCAATATTATTTCGTTTTTGGATTTCACCTCGTTTTAAGCCTTCACTTTCAACCCAGTTATTAAAGGCGGTTTGATCGAAGTCAGGGCCATAAACAACTGATGCATCATCAACTTCTGGTACATATAAAAGTTGGCGGCTCGCATCATTATAGCCTAAACCTTTTGAATCTTTATCGAAGGTATAAGAGTACGGGTTAGTTTGTTGTGCTTGACCAAATAGATTGAATTTAGTTTCATAGCCGTCAAATATTTCATGGCTGTAACCTAGAGACAGCGTAAAGCGATGTGGTATTTCATAGTTAGAAGTTGTAACCCCAGGGTTCTCTGAATCAGACACTGCAATAAAGTGATAATTCGAGAATGCAACAGAGCTGGTCATTGGGCTCACATCTTTAGCCACGGTATAAGCATAAGAAAGTGCTAAATCAATGCCATTATCAAATGCTTTATTCATTGATAAAGAAAGTACATGCGAATAAGCATCACTGCCTTCTACATTTGTCAGCATAAAGTCAGATACACGCGGGTGTAAAACATCGTTGTAAACAGGGCGGCCATCTGGCGCTGTGTCTGTTTGTACGTTGGCGATGTTGCGAATAATTGCTGAGTCTTGTTTATCTGTGTAGAGGTAATCAACATTGAACACATAATCATTGCTAGTGATGTAAGTACCACCTAAAGAGAACTTCCATTCTGAAGGAATTTCAAAGTCAGGATCTGTAACATTTGCACTTGCATCTGCACCACCTTGTCCAACCTCGTCATAAAGAGATTGTGGAATGTCATAACCAGGCTTACCGCCGCCATTAAATGCAATGGCATCATCACCAAGAATTTGCAGGCCTTTTTGGTCAATCTGAATATTTCTTACACCGTCATTAGAGTAGCTGTTTGAAACCCAAACATTTGGATTACCACCAGAATATAGACCAAAACCACCACGTAACTCTAATTGATCGTTATAAATCCAATTGATACCTAAACGTGGTTGAAGAAGGTCAATACCATCAAGGTTTTGGCTATTTGAAAAGCCATATCTGTCTTCAAAATTTTGGTTATGGGTTGGTTTGTCGCTACTTGTATACCAATCATAACGAAGACCTGCCGTAATCGTAATGTCATAGTCGATTAGCTCAAACTTATCTTGAAAGTAAACGGTGTTCAAAGCGTAAGCAAATTCGCCAGCTGCATCGTCTGGGTTTTGTGATGATGCGTTGCCATAGTAAACACGAGCAATACCATTTTCAAAATCTTCAATTGAACTAAATCGATATTCGCCCTCAGTATGTTGAACAAATAAGTTGTATACATCTAGTTCTTCACGCTCATAGCCAAATGATAATTCATGATCTTCTAAATAGTATGTGCCACCTAATTTAAGTGATAGGTTGTCATAATTTAGGATATTTGATTGGCGTGAGTCGTCAGGGCCGATATAAACATCAATATCACCGGTATCGATACGGAACTCACCAAAACCAGATGCTGCATCCAATGATTGTTGGCGGTTATCTAGTTTTGAATAACCCACTCTTACTTCTGTTGAAAAGTTATCTGTCCAATCAGAGTAAAGAGACGCAACATAAGACTCTAGTTTTGCACCACGCTCATAGAAATGGTTTGAAAGAGCAATTTCATCAGAGTCTGCATCAGATTGAGCAAGCGAGAAACCGTCATTATAGTTATATACAAGGCTTGCACGGTGGGCATCGTTAATGTTCCAGTCAAGCTTTACTAAAATCTTTTCGTCTTCGACAGGTAGGCTCGGAATCATGCTACCAGGATCGTAGTCGTAGTTATCTATCGAGATTTGTGTAATTCGATCGATTGTTGCTTGGTCAATACGGCTGTCAGCAAAAGGAATATAATCAAAGATTTGTGCTCCTTCTAGCTTTTCGTAAGAAGTAAAAAAGAATAATTTATCTTCAATTAAAGGTAGTCCTACATTAAAACCATAACGTTTTTCAGTGTAGTTCCCTGTATCAAATTTTTTACCTTCGATAGAGTCGCCAGACATTGAGTCGTTGGTATAGTCGTAAAATAAACCACCATGAATTTCATTGGTGCCTGACTTTGTAACCGCATTAATATTACACGATGTAAAACCACCGTATTGCACATCAAATGGTGCAAGTTCAACGGCCACTTGGTCTATTGAATCGAATGAAAACGGCATGCGTTCAGTCGGGTAACCACTAGAATTTAAACCGAAGTTATCATTCATGCGGACACCATCAACAGTTAGGCTGTTGAAGCGAGGGTTACCGCCTCCACAATTAATCGAGTTTGCATTTGTTTCATCAATAAAGATGCGTGGATCGGCGCGAATAATATCTTTTAAATCACGGTTTATGGCAGGGCGAGATTCTAGATCTTCAAGCGAGAAGTGACTTGCAGGGCCTGTGCTACCAGTTTGTGCGCTTATAGGCGCTCCAGATACCACGATTTGTTCCATTTGCTGTGTTTGTAAACTAACAGTCACAGGATAATCTTGACCTAGGGTCAAATAAATACCATCAAGTTGTTGATCTTCATATTGATCAGAATCGACGATTATTTTGTAAGGCCCGCCAACGCGGAGGCCTTGGCTAGAAAAATTACCTTCATTTGTTACAGTTGTTTTTTTAACTGAGCCTGAAGGGATATGGATTATTGTTATTTGCGTACCAGCAGCAGGATTGCCATTTGGGCCTGTAACTTGTCCTTTTATAGAAGACGAGGTTTCATTAGCCATTGCAGCATGGCTGAACGTTAAACATGTCGCAACAGCTATTGCCAGTGTACTTTTATTAAATGTTGATTTCATGAGGTTTCCCGTTATTAAATTACGATACTTACTGGGTGTAAATACCTTTCCTTTTTTAAAATCAATGTGTGTCATTTTTATTACAGATATAAAAAAGCCCGTAATAAAACGGGCTTAAATAGTATAGATTAGAACTTGTAACTAATACCAATTTTAGCTTGCCATGCAGAAGCACTTTGATCGATTAGAGTGTAATTTCTTACATCGGCACCATTGTATGCTTCATGAATTATATAGCGGCCTTGGTCATCTAAACCACCAAAGTCATAAACTGATTGGTCTTGATAGCTAAGACGTTTTTCAATACCCCAGTCGCTATTAAGTAAGTTAGCAAAGTTATCAATCATGAAATACACTTCACCGCTATGACCTTTAGCGAAACCTGGGATTTCTTGCTTAACGCTGATATCCATAGTTGTAACCCAAGGCATAGTACCCGTATTACGGTCTAAGATTTCACCTCGCTCAGAAATACCGGCTCTATCAAGTAGTGCTTCAAGTTCACCCCAGGTAAGTTGCGATTCATCCCAGTTTACATTTGGATCATCCGCACCTGTTGGAATATAAGCTAAGTATGCAGAGCTTGAGTAGAAGTCACGCGAATCACCTAGCGCACCGTCTTGGTACGAAGCCATTGTGTGACTGTAAGGGCGACCTGAACGACGCTCAAAGTAAAGGTCAAACTTTGTGTTATAGCCTTTAAAGAATTCAGTGTGGTAGCTGATGTTCACTTTAAAGCTATGTTCTACTTCATAGGCACCACGCTGTGCTAAGTCTTGGTTACGGTTTTTAGTAACATTATGCTGGTAGTTACTTTGTGCTTGCGAAGATGAACCTGAAGCAGCTTCAGTGATATCTTGGTGTGCATAGCTTGCTGAGATGTATAAACCGTTATCCCATTCTTTTGCAAGTGCTGTTGAGAAGATAACTGAACGGCCATCATCAGATGAGTTTGTAAGCATGATATCGAAGTTATCAGCTAAATCACCTGAGTAGATGCTTTCTTGGATTAAACGCTCGCCATCTGCTGCAACGCCCACAGGGACGATAGCCGTGTTGTGCCAAATCGCTTCGTTTTCTTTCTTGTGGTAAGCAATTTCAGCTTGCCATTTGAAACCATTACCAAGTAATTCAGAGTCAAAGTCATACTCGAAACCAATTTGGCTACGGATGCTTGAAGGTAGTTTAAAATTAGGGTCAATGTAGTTTGTGCTACCCGCACCTTTAACCAGTGAATCTTGAATTGCACCTGGCACAGATGTGATATCTGCAGGGTTATTTGCGTAGTAATCATTAATAACTGATTGTGGTGCATCAACAAGAGTAATACCGTCTTTTTGGTACGAGTTGTTATACCAAACGTTAGGAATACCACCCTGGAAACGACCTACACCACCACTGATTGTTAGGTTTTCTGTTGCGTAATATTTAAACCCAACACGTGGTAGGATGATATCTACACCATCAAGGTTTTCTTGGTTTGAAAAACCATAAGTCTCTACGAAGTTTTCATTTAGAGTTGGCTTGTCGTCAGATGCCAAACGCTCATAACGAATACCTGCATTTACTTCTAAATCGTCACCAATGTAAAAAGTATCTTCTAGGTAGATTGCTAATTGGCTACGCGTTGCATCATATGCTGTGTCTGCAGCGTTGTTTGTGTATGCATTACCATAAGAGAAGTCATAAGTACCATTAAAGTTACCTACCTCACGGTTTGCAAAACCAGCAACACTATCAAACTCCCATGAACCTAATGAATTTGCAGCAAATAAGTTATAAAGATTAAGTGATTCATACTGAATACCAAAGTTAAGCTCATGCTCCTCAAGAAGGTAAGTACCATCAAATGTCAATGTTAGGTTTTCAGTTGATGACTCATTCGCGTGACGGTATTGGTCTGTACCAAACTGATATGCTGGACCACGGTAGTATTCTTCAACTTTAACACTACCAATATTCGAGTTTGTTAAGCTGTTTGAGCTGACATCTTTGTATGCGATACCAATCTCTGATGAGAAAACATCGCTCCAATCTGAGTATAGTTTTGTCGAGAAGTTATTGAACTTAGTTGCGTATGTATAACGGCTTGAAGCTAGAGATATCGTTTTGCCTCCAGTGCCGAAGTTTTTTTCGTCTTGATCATCTTGCCACTGGTATGTGAAATCTAGACGGTGTGCGTCATTGATGTTCCAGCTTAGCTTAACAAGTAATGATTCATTTGTGTCTTCAGGATCGCCACCTAAAGAGTCTTGGAAACCATATACATTGTCTAATACAGATAAGAAATTGCTGAACTGCTCTTCAGTTACATTGTATTCGTTCGTTGCACCAGAGCCCTCAAAACCATAATCTAAATCAAGCTCGCTCTTCCAACTGTTGTAGTTAACAAAATAGAAAAGCGTGTCTTTGATTAGTGGACCGCCCACGTTAAAACCGAAACGTTCTTCTGTTTGAGTAGGTTCAACCTTGTTAATTTCAAATGTTTTATGGCCATCTTCGTCTAAAACTGGGCGCCCATCGACAGAAACTTCTGAAATATTATTTACATCACCCGCCATATCTGGTGTTGATGTTTCGTAGAAACCTGAGAACTTGAATTCATTAGTACCAGATTTTGTAACAGCATTAATTGTACCACCACCAAAGTTACCTTTTGATGCCGAGAACGGTGATACATCTACAGAAATTTGCTCGATTGCATCAAGTGCAACAGGTGGTTGAGCAGTAGGGTAGCCGCCATAGTTTAAGCCGAAGTCATCGTTTTGGCCAATACCATCAACGGTCAGGCTATTTGTACGCGGGTTATTACCGGCAAACGTAAGCTCTCCGCCACCATTAATACTTGCAAGAGGATTTAATCTTGCGACATCTTTAATGTCTTTATTAAAGCTTGGCATATTATTGATTGTGTCTTCACCGAAAACACTGCTTGAACCGCCAGACTGTTGAACAATTTTATAGCCAGAAACTTCAATTTTTTCCATTGCTAATGAGTTTAGTTGTTCTTGTAAGCGGTAAGTATCACCAAGCTCAAGGTAGATATTTTCTACCATGCTGTCACTGTGTGTATCTGAGTCGATAAGTACAGTGTATGGGCCACCAACACGTAGACCATTTGCGATGAAAGTACCGCTTTCATTTGTAGTTAACTCACTGACTGTGCCAGTTGGTTGGTGAATAACCTTTATTTTAACATTTGCAGCTGCTTCACCAGAAGGGGTTGTGATTTTACCTCTCATTGAAGATGAGGTATCTGCAGCCATAGCACTTGTTGAAACACCAAGAGCTAATATAACTGCTCCGGTTAATTTCGAAAGGCGTAACTTATTCATTATGTTATTTCCCGTGTTAGAGGTTTGTTAGTTTATAGTTCACTGTTAGTTGGCATCTTTAGTGCCTTTACTAACGGTTTTGCTGATTTATCAAATAACGAATTTAA
The DNA here is from genome assembly GCF_016464045.1 of Pseudoalteromonas sp. bablab_jr011. Classification (NCBI taxonomy): domain Bacteria; kingdom Pseudomonadati; phylum Pseudomonadota; class Gammaproteobacteria; order Alteromonadales; family Pseudoalteromonadaceae; genus Pseudoalteromonas; species Pseudoalteromonas sp. bablab_jr011. The sequence continues at coordinate 6,717 of NZ_JACDWU010000286.1, forward strand.
TAAACCGGCTAATCTGATCCCACCTTGTTGTAGGCGAGTTTTTATAACTGGTACATTTTTGTATATGTAACTGTAACTTATGCTTGTTTCATTTTCTTTATAGATTGATTTTGCAATATTATGAGATTCTATTAACCAATCGCTTGGAGAGCTTGAGAGGTAATCTGCTATAAGTTCTTCATTTTTAGTGTCTATAAATTGCGCAAATTCACTATAGGACAAGTTTTCGTTTTCAATTAACTTTGTGTCCCATAAGCTATGTAAATTGGTATTTTGACCGAAGAATGTGACAGAAATATTATTTCCGCCGCGGTCTTCGCCTCTACCTGCATGAAAAGGTTGGTGACTATCGCCGACCAAATGAACTAAAAAGCGCAAAGCGAACTGCTTTTCAGCAATGGATGCATTGTCATTTTTTAATACTGTAATTGAGTATTCAATGCCTTCTAAAATATCTGTAACAGAGTCTTTATTATGGTGTGCGTGTTCATCGTACTTTGGCTTTGCATCGCCTTCATCAAAGTTTATGTAATGCCAGCGTGATGATTTCTTTTGCCAGAATGTTTCAGGTGCTGAGCGCATTTCATCGGCCCAGGTAGCAATTTGAGGTAATGATTCACCGTCTAATAGGGGAGTTAAAGCTTTGCGAGTGGTGTCAGTAATATGGTTTGCAGCTACTTCACCTACAATACGGTGGCCGTTTTGCCCCCATGCGTGAGAAGGTGAGCTCATTGACATAGATAAAATGCCAGTTGAGATGAGCAACATTGTTTTTGTTTTTTGTAACATTGAGTCAGTGTCCGAATAAATGCGTAATTAAGCACGATTCCATAATGTCAATTCTCCTGAATTTCAGCTGAAATAGAAAGGACTCAATAAGATTCATAATTTCTTGTTCATAAATACATAAAATCAATAGGTTACAATGTTTAAGTAAAGTTACCTATTGCAATGAGTAAGAATAATTGTTCAAATAGAGACAACAGTGCGTTGTTGGCTATTAAAATTGAATTTTAAAACAATACTAATAAAAAAATCATCGATTGTTACATTTTTGTTTCTGTCTCTTATTTTGTTTTTTTGCATCGGAACGATGCAGAGTAAAGCCCCGATTTCTGATATTGACGCTTTCATAGAAACTTCGTATCGATGTGCAACAAAGTCAGATGTTAATCTTAATGAACTTGTTGTTTATTCATCAGGTAAAGTGCTTGCTGAGGACGTTGCGAAAGTACTGTGTAGTGATGACATTATTAGTAAGCAATATGGAACGGTCACATCTTACTGGGGCTATAAAACCTCAGACACAATCGAGTTTTTAGGTAAAGGAATTGCTGATATTATTCTCGCTAAAGAGAATCTTATAAATGCGTTTATGGCAGAATCGACCTATAACTATCAAGCTGTAGTGGGGTTTCCAAATTACACCGCTTATTTAATTTCAAGTACTGAAAAACCTCGTGTAGAGAAAAGTTACTTTCTTGATAAACGTATTGGCCTGTTAGATTATCCGACAAGTCGTTCTGGTCATATACTACCGAAGCAATTATTCAAAAAGTTAGATATTAACCTTGAGAACTTAAACATTGTTTATGCCAGCTCTCATTTTGAACTGAGAGAATTACTTGCCAGTGGTCAGGTCGATTTGATTTCTTCATATTGGCAAGATTCGGATCAAGCAAAGTTTTCCGCAAATTATATTACCCCGATTAGCGATAATATTAGTGGTAGTCGCTGGTACTTAAAAATGGAAAATGAAAATACTGATCTACTTTGCGCTGTGCAATTACGCTTAACAGAATTAGCGCGCAGCCAGAATTCACACTACTTCAATCATGTAGAATCATTTTGGGAATGTGATGCTGAAAAGCAAATAAAACGCAGTACAGGGGAAAACAATGCTGCCAACTAGAGTAAAGTTTGCCTATGCAGTGGTTTTCTGTGTCGCAAGTATTATGATGTTTGCGAGTTATATTTCTGCTAAATATAGTGATAACCGTGCGAATAATGCGTTAACAATCGTTAAAATAGAAAATCGCATTGCACTTGACCTGAACTACTTAAATTTACCCGATGACTTTCTTAAACATTCGGGTAGTAAAGACATGGTGCTTAATTATATTGAACAGTTAAATAGCCAGTTATCTGCCTCTGATGTGTTTGTTTACTCTATTGAGGGAATTTCAGAATACCCTGCGCGTGCTGATTTAATTGTGAAACAATTACACACACCACAAAAATCTCTCAGTGTTAGTTTTGTCGTAGACTCCTCGATATTTGAAAAAAATGACATTGTTGTGTTGATTTTAGTTTGTGGATTTGCAGGATTGTTTACCTATTTACTCTTTTTGAGTGAGCGCACTAAAATAAAAATTGCGAAACATACCCCTGATGTTGAAAAACATACTCAATTGCAACCAAAACTGATTGTTGACCTTAAAAGTAAAACATTGTCAGCAAATTGCGACAAAGAAAAAACCGTTGCTTTAGCGAATAAGCCGCTGTGTTTTTATTTGGCCCTAGTTGAGTTTTGTGTTGAAAACCCAGACGTCATACTTAATCAAAATAAAGATGTTCCCGAAGAGTTGTTAGCACTGGCTAATAAGTATTTTTACCGGTTAGTAGAACTTGGTCACACCATACGCAAACGACCAAATTTCACGAATAGTTTAGAAAAAACATTAAGTGAAATACGCGCGGCCCTTGATGAGGTTTGGCAGGAACTCCCAGAAATTAAAGACACCTATTATCCACCTAAAGCACATGGGGAAGGGTCTCGCTCTCGTCTACACCATTATGGTTTAAAGGGCATTACGCTAGATGACATTGAAGTTATTGGAAAATAACAACCACAAAGTAGCTTATAAGAAATAAAAAAGGGAAGTGCATGTTACTGACTTCCCTTTCTTTATGACTTTAACCCCTAATTAGGCGCGTAATCGGCCGCTTTCAGAGGACTGTTCTGTTCGAAGTAACGTTTCAATGCCTGTGCATCGGTATCATCAGTACTAACGAATCCGGCTTTTTTGGTAAGCGTTGGGTAACCATCACCGCCTGAGGCATTGTAGCTATTGATACTCATACGGTAGGTTTTAGTCATTTCAATTGGCGCACCATTAATTTTAACATCGGATAGCTGATTGTTTTCGCGTTTAAAACTAAGCTTATGATATTGTAAATACGCACCTGAGTCGGGTGGGAATGATGTCACAACGTCAAGGTAATCAAACAGGTCTTTACCTGTTATATCAATGTACGTAATTCTATTTTTAAACGGGTGTACTTTTAAAATATCTTTGTAGCTTACATCACCTGCGTGAATACTATCTCGGATACCACCGCCACTAATTATGCCAAAGTCAGCTCCGACAGATTGCATTTGTGCTGCAATAATCACGCGAGCTAGGTTTACTTGTTGATAACGCACTTTATTACGATCTCCTTCTAGTTTGCTATCAACTTCACCTATTTTCCCTGCAATTTGGGCTGCGCCTTTTTCTTGGTATACAGCAAGCATGTTTTTGAGTGACTTATCGGGCTCTATATAATCACCTGCTAGCTGTTTTTTACCCTCTTTATTTTCAACATATAAGTTAACAGGAATAAGTGAATAGTTAAGGAGAGTCAATTCGTCACCTTCTAGTTTAAACTCGGCTTTACCAACATATTTACCCCATTCATGGGCTTGCATAATCCATGTCCCATTTTGTTGGTCTGGTTTACAGGCCTTTCCTGGTGCAAAATTAACATCTGCGACATTCTCTTCTGACATACACACAGGTTCTTGAGAGTGGCCGCCTACGATAATATCAATCATACCCTTCGGTAAATTGCGCGCCATTGTCACGTCGCCGGGTGCATTAATACCATAGTTGGCATCGACATAATGGCCCATATGCGTAACAGCAATTGTAATATCGGGATTATATTGCGCCTCTATTTTAGGGGCTAAGCGGGTTGTCACAGTGACCGGATCTTGAAAATCTAGCCCGCCAATGTATTGCGGATTACCAATCTTTGCCGTATCCGTGGTCGTTAAACCAATGACGGCTATTTTAAGGCCATTTTTTTCGAATACTTCATAAGCCTGATAGGCTGTTTTTCCGGTTTCTTTATCAAAAATATTGGCAGATAAGAATGGAAAGTTTGACCACTGTTGTTGTTTATCTAAAACAGCTAATGGGTTATCAAACTCATGGTTTCCAATTGCCATTGCATCATAACCAATTGCAGACATTCCTTTAAAATCTGGTTCAGCGTGCTGTAAGTCAGATTCAGGAATACCAGTATTAATATCGCCACCAGACAATAATAATACGGCGTGTCCATTGTTGACTGCTTCTGCTTTTAATCGATCGATAAGGGTCTTACGAGCAGCCATGCCGTATTCACCTTGTTCATTGTGCCAAAAACGGCCATGGTTATCGTTCGTGTGGAGAAGTGTAAGGTATTGAACACTATCAGTATGATTTGAAGAGCTACTACATGCAGTGAGTGTGACAAGTAGTGAAGATAAAATAAAAAAGCGCATAATATGTTGCCTGATAAAAGCATGAGGTTAATTATGCGCTTAGTTTAAACGACTGAGGTTTAAATTAAATGACTTTTATACGTTTTTATTGCTCATTTGTGTATTTAATTGTCCCGTCGCCGCTAATTGTCTACGTTGTAACTCTTGTTCAGCATAATGGGATTTTTGGTGGTTATTACCAACCATCCAGTTAAGGAAGCTTGCTGGGAGCTTATTGTATGGCTCACCTTGGTGTAAGCCAAAATCGCAGATTGCGGTTTCTTCATTAGCCATAGTGGTGTTCCTATGTGTTCATTGTTGTCGTGTAGATACTAACAAACTCAGTGTATTTGATAAGACGATTTTGCTTTTAAAAGCAATTTTTATATAACTAAAATGAATACGCGATGTAAATAAGTGTAACTAAGTTGTGATTGATTTGATGTGTTTTGTGTAACTGTTTGGTCTGCTATTTTACGACAGCTGTTTTTTGTTTAGTCTCTTGGCAGTTTTATAATAAAAATTATCAGGAATGATTAATAATGAAAAAGCACTTGGTATCTTCATTGTTATTTGCTGCGTGTTTCCAAGCAAATGCAACAGTTGTAGAAATGCAAACCGATCACGGCACTATTACTATCAACTTATATGATCAACAAACACCGGTAACAGTTGAAAACTTCTTAAGCTACGTTGGCGATGGCGCGTATGATGGCAGTGTTATTCATCGCTCTGTAGATAACTTTGTTTTGCAAGGCGGTGGCTTTAGTTATGATACTGATTTTAAAGAGATTGAAACGAAGCCTGCAATAAAAAACGAACCTGAGTTATCAAATGTGAAAGGCACAATAGCGATGGCCAAACAAGGCGGCAATGCGAATAGTGCAACAAGCCAATGGTTTTTTAACTTAAAAGATAACAGCGCGAATTTAGACGTACAAAATGGTGGTTTTACTGTGTTCGGTGAAATTACAGCAGATAGCCAACAGGCAATTGATGCAATTACGTCTTTGGTGCATTGTGGTGAAATTCCTGTTGTAGGCCTTAATAAAGATCAGTGTCCTGATACGACATCGGGTTTTAATGCTGAGGACTTAGTGACGATTAACAGTGTTATTATCGTAAATGACGACCCTAACTCATCTGCATCGCTGCAACCTAAAGAAAACACCTTAATTGACAATGTTGATTCTGGGGATGGGACCAGTGGCGGAAGTTCAGGGAGCATGGCATGGCTACTATCTCTTCTTGCCTTTACAGGCGTGAGTCGCTTTAAAAAATAAACACTTATTTCGGTAAGGCGTTTAATTCGCCTTACCGAGTATGGACGCTAAAAAACGCGAGTTAAAATGACCACCCACATAGATAGCATTACTAAACTGCTAATAACAAAACTGTAATAACGCACTTTTAACGTATTTGATGTTAAATGAATATAACTGTGCACAACACGCAGCAAAACATAAACCCACGCTAATGCCACAAACATATAACCTACCGCATTTAACTGTAAGGCTGTTAAACAGGCAATAAAGAACAACACAGGCATTTCGAATTGATTAATAAAATTTCGATCTGCGACACGCACATCTGAGCCGGCTTTTTCGAGCTCCATGGTAAGAAAATCTTTCATTTCAATTGTTTTTTGCTTTGCAGCACGAAAACGGCGTTTACCCATTATGAACATAATAATGAACGTAAGTAAGACCTGTGTGAACATTGCTACAATTAGCCACTTTTCCATAGTTCATCCTTTGTTATAGTTATAGTTGTAAAGTTTAAGTCGTTAGTTCTGCTTTTTTCACAATGTGTTACAAACTTTTAGGGTTGTTACGCTAAAAAGCATTGAATTGCGACCTATGAAAACTCATGATAAATAATAATTAATGTAATATCTAATGGATACAATAAAATGACAAAAATAATAGGGCTTAGTGCGATTGCATTTGCAGTATTAGCAGGCTGTTCTTCTACTTCTACACCACCGAGTGTTAATACCAGCCTGATCCCAGACTCGTTGGTTGTTAGCCCAAACGATAGCCGTGAATACAAAACACTTAAATTAGACAACGAAATAGATGTTATTTTAATTTCAGATCCCAGTGTTGAAAAATCAGCGGCAGCCTTAAGTGTGGGTGTTGGTCTTTTGCATGACCCTATGTCACAACAGGGGATGGCACATTATTTAGAGCACATGCTATTTTTAGGAACCGATTGTTACCCGGATACTAAAGGGTACAGTGACTTTATGACTAAAAACGGTGGGGCACATAATGCTTATACGTGGTTAGATATTACCAACTACATGTTTAAAGTGAATAATGATGCATACGATGAAGCACTAGACCGTTTTGCAGATTTCTTTAAATCACCCAAGCTATATCCTGAGTACACAGATAAAGAAAAAAATGCAGTAAATGCGGAATGGTCAATGCGCCGCGAAATGGATTTTTTTGGGCAATTTAAGTTAGCGCGTAAAATGATGGGTTCACACCCAGCTAATCGTTTCTTAATCGGAAACCTTGAAACTTTAGGGGATAAAGAAGGCAGTAACTTACATCAGCAAACAGTTGAGTTTTATAATAAGTACTATTCATCTAACATCATGAAAGTTGCAATGATTTCTAATCGTCCGCTTGCTGAAATGGAAGCTAAAGCAAAGCAATATTTTGCAGACATTGAAAACAAAAATATAGAGAAACCCACTGTCACAGCTAAGTTAGACTTTGACCAAGCCGGTGGCAAACGTGTTTATTACTCGCCAAATGAAGATGTTAAGCAACTTCAGTTAGAGTTTACGATTGCTGATAACAGTAATCAGTTTGCCGTTAAGCCAAACCGTTTTGTTTCTTACCTGCTGAGTAATGAAATGCAAGGTAGCCCCGCTCAAATTCTACGAGATAAAGGTTGGGTTTCTCAATTAACAGCGTCTGCTGCTCCGACACAATATGGTAACTATGGCAGTCTAACTGTGAGCGTTGAGCTCACAGATGCAGGCATGCAAAACCGCGAGGAAATTGTCGCTACCATCATGCAATACATTGCATTGATAAAAGAGCAGGGTGTTGATAGTAAATACTTTAATGAGATCCGCACTTCTTTAAACAATGAATTTCAGTTTTTAGAAAAAGGCGATGAGTTTGGTTATGTGAGTAATCTAACTGATAGCATGCAAAAGTTCCCTGTTAATAATGCAATTAATGCACCTTATTACTACGCTCAATTTGATGCTGAAGCCGTGCAGAATGTGCTGTCTCAACTTAATGAAGATACTTTGCGTATTTGGTATATATCTAAGCAAGAAGAAACAGACTCACAGTTACACTTCTATGATGGTAAATACCGTATTGAAGATATTAGTGAAGATGAAATTAAACGTTGGAGTCAACCAAGTGAATTTGCACTTGCCTTACCAACCGTCAATCGCTTATTACCAGAAAGTTTTGCTATTAAAACGGGTGAATTTAAGCAGCAAGATCATCCTAAACTCGTGTTTGATAAGCAAGGCGTAAAAGTATGGCGTCAAGCAAGTCAGCAATTTGCTGAGCAACCTAAAGGCTTAGTCGAAGTTTATATCAATACACCCGATGCATTAGTTGACGCAAAATCACAGGTTCTCTACTCAATTTGGGCTGATGTCTATAATTTACAACAAAGTAAACTAAGTACTGAAGCTGCTGTTGCGGGGATGAGCCTTGGCTTACAGCCAAGTAATGGATTGATCTTATCACTCAGTGGCTTTACCGATAAGCAAGACGTTTTACTTGCACAAGCGTTAGAAAATCTGCAATTAGACGTGTCTCAACAAGGGTTTGCTCAAGCGATTGACCGCTTTAAGCGCGACTTATTAAACCAGCAAAAGCAATTTCCGTTTTATCAAGCTTTTGGTGAGTATTCTAAATTAATTCGCAGTGGTAAGTTTGATACTGAGACGTTAATTGCCGCAGCAGATGAACTCACTTTGGCTGACTTTGAAAGTATTAAACAATCAACCCTAGCAGCTAATGACTTACGTGTATTCTCATTCGGTAATTATAATCAAAAAGATGTTGAGTCAATTGCAAATAAATTGATAGCCATTTTACCAAAGGGTCATAAAACGACGGAGTTTGCGCGCAGCAAAGCGTGGTTACCACAAGAAGGTGAGCGCATAGTATTACAAAAAGATATTGATGTAGCTGATGTTGCGATCATCGATATGGTGGTTCATCCAACGCCGGGTTATAAACAAAAAGCACAAGCACAAGTGTTACAAAACCACTTCAGAACTGTTGCTTTTGATAAACTGCGCACCGAAGAGCAATTAGCTTATGCGGTGGGTGCATTGGCTCGACCTATTGAAGATTACTCTGCGCTTGGTTTGTACATTCAAACACCTGTTAAAGGGCCAAAAGAGATGCAAACGCGTTTTGATGAGTTTAAAAAACAATACGCGGTAGAGCTTGATAGCATGACAGAAGAGACATTTGCTCAGCTTAAAAATGCCACCCTCGTGTCGCTAAAAGAGCAACCAAAGAATCTCAGTGATGAAATGTCGCCACTTATTAACGATTGGTACCGTGAAAACTTTAACTTTGATTCGAAAGAGCAGTTAATTGCTGAAGTTGAAAAAGTGACGTTGGCTGACTTGAAAGACTATTACAAGCAAACCATGTTAAATGATAAGGCGCCGCGTTTAAGCGTGCAAATGCGTGGTAGTAAGTTTGCAGACAAACCATTCGCCGACTTCGAAAATCAAACTAAAGTGACTAATCTAGAAACCTATTACAAAGGAATTAAATTCCAAAAGTAAGTTAGCTGGTGTGTCATTACAAAAGCCCAAGCATTTGCTTGGGCTTTGTAATTTTAGGCAACGAGTAAGAACCCGATAAAGGCTGCCGTTGCTGCTATAAGGGTATACGGTAATTGTGTGACAGCATGGCTGACTAAATCGCAACCCGAGCCTTGTGCTGCTAGTACAGTGGAGTCAGAGTAAAAACATGCTTGGCTGCCAAATGACGAAGCCGACAGTAATGCCCCAATCACCAATGGAATATTGGCGTCAATTGCGTATGCTAATGGCATAACTATAGGGATTGTCACTGCAAATATTCCCCAGCTAGATCCCGTGGCAAAGGCAAGTACAGCCATTGCTAAAAAGACCACCGCAGGTAGATATTGTGCTGTCATATAGGGGCTTAAAGTATTTATCACATACTGTGGAAGCATAAGCTGATCACAAACATCTTTAAATATAAATGCCGCCACGACTGTGCCGATAGCTGGGATCATGCTTTTAAAACCATCAAGCATTCGCTCAATAAGCTCCCCTAATGACATAAGTTTTTGCAACATATAAAACGGTAGTACCACAGCAAACGTTGCCAGTAACCCTTTGAATACATCGATATCAAAGTACACGGTAAAAGCAACTAGCAAGATGATAGGGACCAAGAAATTATACAATTTGCCGTTAGTAGCCGCTGTTTCGAAGTTTTCTTCAGCTGCCTTTACTGCGTATTCATCCGCAGTATGAACGTCGTTATATTGGTTGTTCGACACGGCTATTTCGTTGTGCATGGCACGACGTTGTGCTTTTTTCATTGGCCCAAATGCAGGGATCACATTTAAGCTAACGAGCAATACGACAATAACGGCAAACCAAGCGTAAAACATATACGGAATCGCTTGGATATACACGGCAATGCCTTGACCTTCAGCGGCCACATTGTTGTCGACTAGAAGCCCACCAAAAAACACGGCCCATGTTGATAATGGCACAAGTACGCAGATAGGGGCTGCTGTCGAGTCAACGACATACGCGAGCATTTCACGGCTGATTTTAAATTTATCAGTGATGCGTTTCATTGTCTCGCCAACAGTCAGCGCATTTAGGTAATCATCAATAAATATAATTACACCCAAAGCAAACGTCATAAGTAAAGAAGAGCGTTGCCCTCTTGCAAACTTAAGTGCTAACTCGGCAAAGGCCGTTGCCCCTCCGGTCCTGACTAACAAAGCGATTAATGCACCAAAGCCACCACAGACTAAAATAAGCCAAGCGATAGTTTCATCTTGCATCACCTTAAGAGAAATATCAGCAAAGTTTGCTAATATAGCGGTAGGTCCCAACATGGCTAAACCAAAGAGGGCACCTATAAGTAAAGATAAAATAGGGCGGCGTAAAAATACGGCCAAAACCACCACCAATATTGGCGGTAGTAAACTTAACGCAGAAGGTTCTTGCATTATAATTTTCACACAGTTAAGCAAAAGTCTTTTGCTTACATAAATCAAAAGTTGTTTTTTCAACTCATGTCACTGCTTTACGCGAACACACTTTAAGGCCGCTTTACGGTAAGTGCCTGCGTTGGCTGGCGCCAGACAGTATAGAGGATATACTGCTATTGTTTTGCCCAAAACATCGCGTGAAAAATAATCCTGAATTTTAATTTAGTCAATAAGAATTTTTATATTATCTTAATTAATTTAAGCAGTGTATTCATGTTAGGCTTAAGTAAAATTTTACGAAGGGTTTTTATGGCTTTTTCAGATACATACAGGTTAAGTAGTCATGCTGTGATCACGAATGATCAGGGCCAAGTATTATTACTTAAAGCAGACTATGGGCAAAAAAGTTGGGGATTACCGGGCGGTGCCTTAGACCAAGGTGAAACAATACATCAGGCTTTAGTGCGTGAATGTAAAGAAGAGCTCAACTGCGACATTCAAATTGGCTATCTGAGTGGGGTTTATTACCACACAGCATTTAACTCTCACGCATTTATATTTCGTGCCTATTTACCTGAAAATGCGGAAATTATGCTCAGTAGTGAACACACAGAATATGATTATTTTGATATAGACGCATTGTCGACCGTTCAAAAAGAGCGTGTTCTGGATTGTTTAAATTTTACATCAGATGTAGTCAGTAAAGTATTTTAAGGGGACTTAAGTGTTTGATATCCATTTACGTGCTGGGCAACCGGGTGACGAGCAATTTATTCTCAGTCTTTTAAATCAACCCTCTTTTATCAAATACATCGGTGATAAGCAGATTAAAACGTTGGCACAAGCACAGCATTATATTCAACAGACCTTTATTAACAGCCACCAGCAGTTCGGTTTTGGCAGTTATGTTGTTTGTTTAGCGGATGGCACAGCGATAGGAATGGTGGGCTTGTTTCAGCGTGACGCACTGGCTATTCCAGATTTAGGGTTTGCTTTGTTAGCAGAGTATGAAGGGCAGGGAATTACCACCCGTGCGGCTGGTTTATTGTTAGCAAAAACGCACGTTAAGGCACTTGGAGTATTGGTGGCAATTACGTCACAAACAAATAGTGCATCGCAAAAAGTACTACAAAAACTCGGATTTGAGCAGGTGGGTGATGTCATTATTAATGACGATCACCAACCACTCACTTTACTTTTAAAGAGCAAGCTTTGAGAGTTCATCGCCTACTTGTTGATTCACTTTAAGCCACGTCGTCTCAAGTGTTGCAACGAGCCCTTCATAATCATTATCGTGTAAAGGTGTTAGCTCGTTAAAGTAGTTAACAGCCTTTATTTTTCGACCAGTCTCTGGTGTTGTGTAATATAAACGCCAAAGACCTGCGATATTTGCGTTACCTTTTTCGTCGCCATTAAAGTGATGAAGTTCGTATTCAAGCTCGTAGTAACGTTGTTGATCGACATCGGTAATAACCGGTAATCCTTTTATTACCATCCAGTTTGTCAGCTGTGTGTATAGTTGCTGATGCGCACTGGCTGTCAGCATTAAGTCAGGCGATTCACTCCACAGGTGATAATTTGCTGCGTTAACACGGTTATTATTGAGAACCATTGCAATACCGCGATTATTCAGTGCGCCTCGCAATTGAACAGTATTAACTCTTAGCTGAACGTGTGTATTGTCACTCGAACGCTTCATAGCCACGATTGGCTGCGAAAACTGATAATACTCGATGGTTGAGAATGACGTTTGGCTACAACCAACTAACAGTAATGCTGCGCCTAAACTAAATAAAGCGAGATGTTTATTGTTCATTATTGTTTCCTCGGAGTGGGATCAGCTGGGAGTTCTTTATCAAAAATCAGCATGTTAGGCTGTTGATTCAAACCTCGGGTAAGTGGCTGTAGCTCTTCACTTAAGCGCTTAAATTCTGACAAGGTTGTTTGTAATTGCTGGTGGAATGTTGAGCCTTGCTCATAACTTGCCATTGTTTTTTCGAATTGTTTCATGGTTTTATCAAATTGCTGCATGCTCTTGGTCATTTCAGCAAAGTTTCGATTAATATCACCGGGTAAATCTTGGGTATCTTGTTTATTAAGAAGATCCCGCATGTCATGAGCGAGCGCTTGGTATTCTGAAAAGGTCTCTTGCATTTGCGCTAAACTGTCTTCAATTTTTAAATTATTCACTTTATTAAGCACATCAGACACTTGGTCTGCAAGCACCGTGATACCACTCGATACGCTCGGGAAAACAGTATACTCAGCAATCGTTGTGAGTTCTGCAGGCTTCGCGTTGTCGTAAATATCAAGATCAACGTACACCGCACCCGTTAGTAAGTTGCCTGGTTTTAAGGAGGCGCGCAGACCACTTTTAATCCAGCCGTTGAGGCTTGAATGCCAAAACTCTCGTGCCGCTGCACTGTCATGATAAAGCCGCCCGTATTCAATTTTTATGAGCGCAGGAACGGCTGTGTTATCGGTTCGAAAGTGGGCAGGTTTACCATTTATGATGACACTGGCGGGTGCCTCAACCACACTGCCTATCCGCATTCCTCTGTATTCAACGGGAGCGCCGGCTCTCAGGCCTCGAATTGATTGCTCAAAGTCTATTAAGTAGTAATCAAAATCATAAAAACGCTCTTCTAAAGCGGCTTTATAGCTATCACTTAACGAGAAGCTATGTCCATTGCTGGCTACTTCACCGGGGGCTTGCTGCTCTGGTCTACCGACAGAGATACCACCTTTAAGCAGTTTACTTAAAGAGCCGGTGTTAACATTTATACCATCGGCAGAAAGATCAATTTCAATGCCTGAGTTAACCCAAAAAATGGAGTTGAGTGTTATTAAGTTCTGGTACGGTTCGTTAATAAAAATACCGTATTTCATTGCCTGATTTTTCCAGTCAAACGTGGCTGTTTCTATTTGACCTATTTTATAATCTTTAAAATAGATGCCCGTACTCACATCAAGCACTTCAGCGTTGTAGCTCAGTAAAGTAAAACGTCCGCCTTTGACATCTTTGCCAATTAATGCCGGTTCTTCTTGTAACTCAAATTTTTCAGTGAGCTTTTTACTTTCGCCAGGAGAGAATTCTAAGTAAACGCCAGAAAGTAGCGTGCTCATGCCGCTGATACCCGTATCATCAATGCGCGGCTTTACAACCCAAATTTTGGCATCTTCGGTGAGTAAGTCTTCGTAATGTTTATCTATTTGAGCGCGAGCAATAACACTGTTCTGTTTGTCGGAGAGTCTAACATGATCGATTTGGCCTATTTTTACACTGCGAACTTTAATCTCTGTTTTACCAGCTACAATCCCCTCCGCATGAGGCATTTTAATAAAGACGGTTGTCCCTTTATTTACTTGATATTGATATAACATCCATGCACCAATTAGCAAGGCAATAACGGGAATGATCCAAATTGCCGATATATTGGGCGCTGTTTTTATTTTAGCGGTTTCGCTCATACCAAGGTCTCTTGTTTCGCTGTTTTTAAGTTTTCAGGGTTATCCCACAATAGTCGTGGATCAAATGCATGGGCTGCTAACATTTGGCAGATCACCATGGTTGTAAAAAAGACGGTGCCGATACCGGGTGTCACTGACATTAAGTTTCCTAATTGTACTAAGGCTACTAAAATAGCGACAACAAATACATCTATCATTGACCATTTACCAATAAACTCAGTTAATTGATAAATTCGAGTGTAACTTTTTGTTTGCCTATTCGCTGGCCGTGCCACCATAAAACATAAAAAACTCATTACCAATGCTTTAGCCAAAGGCACGACTACACTGGCTAAAAATATAATCATTGCAATAGGGTAGGAGCCACTGTTCCATAAAATCATCACACCGCCAATTAATGTCGACGGGGTTTCATCACCTAGGCTCGTTGTGTACATAATGGGAAAAACATTGGCAGGAATATAACACGCGATAGACGTTATTAACCAAGCTGCCGCTTTTTGAACACTACACGGGTTGCGAGTGAAGGTTTTAGATTCACAACGCACGCAAATATCGGTGTCTCCTAACTGACCACAAACATGGCATGCACGCAAGCCTTGATCGATGGCCCTAGTGTTAGGCTTTGTTTGTTCGATGTAAACTGGGGGTTTGATTTGTTGCCATAAAGCGTGCTTGTTGAGCTTTGCTATCGCGCTTACATAGCAGATAACAAAGGCGGCATACGAGTAAAAGCTGACACCAAATTCAATATCAGCCATCGACATTATTTTAACCATACTGACCATGACACCAATTAAGAAAATTTCAGACATGATCCAAGGTTCTAAAGCAAAGGTCATTTTTAACAGTCGTTTACCCCATAAATAGGGCAATGCCTTTAGTAACCCTAAGTGCAGAGGAATAATCAGTAAAAGTAAAAACATCGGTAAGCCGATGATGCTTACATCGATAAAGAGGCCTAGAAAGTCACTGTCGTAATTAAATAATATTCGCGCAGCATCAGGCAGCGTAATTGTTTGCGTTATGCCACTGCTGGTAAATGATAAGAATGGGTAAAACATACTGCTTAATAGCATCACAATGGCGCTTAAGCTCAGTGCAACAATGTGGCTATCTTGATTTGCTTGTGAAGATAACAGCTTTGTATTGCAATGCGGGCAGACTGCTAATTGTTTTGCTTTTAGGTCTGGGATCTCAATGACATGATCACAACTTGGGCATGCTGTTTGCAAACTAAGGGTCTCTTAAACAAGAACTTAATTAATTCTGCATCAATTAAGGCTTAAATACAAATGCAGAATTGTTTTAAATAAGTTAATATATGTACAGATCTTGAGTGTATTTTATGCAATATGTTGTTTAAGGTGAGCGGTGAAGCAATTACTTTTCTTTTTAATGCTGTGTATTAATTTTAAAGCTTACTGCTTATCTTCTCAACATACTGAGAAGGCGCTCGTGATTGCTGCAAGTGCCTATCTACCTCCTTATATGATGGAGCATACCAACAGCGGTATTCAATTAGAAATAGTCAAAGCGGCACTTAAATCACAGGGCATCACTCACCTTGATATTCACTACATGTCGAATAAGCGTATAGAGCAGCAGCTTATTCAAGGCAAAATAGACATCGCCCTAAATTTTCCTGCCACGGTACATGCTGACGTATATAAAAGTGAGGCATTGCTTTATTATCAAAATGTTGCGATTAGTCTAGCTGCCAGCGAGTTTACAATTAATAGCGTGTATGACCTGGCAGGTAAAAGTGTGTTGGCTTTTCAAAATGCGACAAACTTTATCGAACCGCCCTTTAAATCAATTACTCATATTTTACGCTCTTACGACGAAGTGATAAACCAAGAGGCACAGGTTGATCATTTAATGAAAGGCTGGGTCGATGTCATTATTCTAGAGCGTCGTGTGTTCTTATATTATCTAGAAAAATACAAGCAATCAGCCAAGCATCTTCCTTTTGTGGTCCACCCTATTTTCCAACGTCCGCCAAGACCCGCTTTTTTCAATAATAAGGCACTTAAAGAGACCTTTAATATTGGCCTTGGAAAAATAATTGATTCAGGCGAATATCAAGCGATTATTCGCCTTGATGGTACTGAGTACGCAAAGCTCAGCACCGATGAGTTAAGCAAATAAAGCGACAGTTTGGCGACTGAGAGCGATAAGCTTGCCATCTTCACGCCAAATGCAGCCATCTTCTAAGCCATAACCCCCTTTACTGTGATGGGTGATTGCTTCATACCCAACCCATGCATCAGGTGCAACTTCGGGCTCATCTAAAAATTCAATGTACCATGACATACTACTGGCAGGTGCAGGTTGCTTGAACATTTGTAATAATGTCGGCGGCCAGGCATCTGTTAGCGCAATAATATGTGCCTCAGCCATTTGCGAAGGCCCCTGTTTAAACTTCATCCAGCCACCAAGGTGTGAGGTATCGGCAGCAGAAAATGGCATATTACCGTCTTGCAAACACAGCGATACGTGTTGGAAAAACGCAGGCATCATCCCTTCTTTATAAGGGAGGATGAATCGCTCATCTACTGGTTTGAGTTGCATTGTTTTACTCACATCAACGCGCACCGCTGATTCTCGATTGGCTCCAAAGCAGGCTTGGGTAATCACACATACATCACCATTTTGAATGACTTTGGCAAGTACTTGTGCGCTGTTTTTACCTTCGCGCAATACCTCAACATCAATGGAAAAATCAGTATCAGCCAATAATGGCCCTACAAAGTTGGTGCTCAGTGATAATAAACGACGCGAGCTATCAATATGCTGACGCATAGCTTGATATAATAAAGCGGCCGATAACCCCCCAAACGCGGTACGACCCTGACACCAGTTTTCGGGGAATTGCATGACTTTGGTTTTATCTTTACCAAGCTCAGTGGCTTTAGCGAGTAACTGTTCAAAATGCATAAATATCCTTAACATTTATTATTATGTCGTTGGTTATAGCACAGTAAAAGTCATCAGACCAGTTTGTTTGGCACGCCGTTTGGCTTAGAAACCGGCGGTTTTTGCGGAAAAAGTATGCATTTAGAAAATATTTCAAAAAAAAGTAAATTTTTTTCATTTTTATAGTTGAATTCAGTTTGCTGCACCCCTATTTACTAGTCATCGAACGTTTTAACGAATTTTGAAGTTGGAGAAGATTCATGGGTAGAATTATTGGAATCGATTTAGGTACTACTAACTCTTGTGTAGCAGTACTAGACGGTGATAAAGCACGCGTAATTGAAAACGCGGAAGGCGATCGCACAACACCATCGATCATTGCATACACGCAAGACGGTGAAACATTAGTTGGTCAACCTGCAAAACGCCAAGCAGTAACAAACCCAACTAACACATTATTTGCTATCAAGCGTCTAATTGGTCGTCGCTTTGAAGATGAAGAAGTGCAACGCGATATCGGCATCATGCCTTTTAAAATTGTAAAGGCTGATAACGGTGATGCATGGGTTGAAGCACGCGGTGAAAAACGTGCTGCACCACAAATCTCTGCTGAAGTACTGAAGAAAATGAAGAAAACAGCAGAAGACTTCTTAGGCGAAGCGGTTACTGAAGCGGTAATCACTGTACCTGCTTACTTCAATGACTCACAACGTCAAGCAACGAAAGATGCGGGTCGTATCGCAGGTCTTGAAGTAAAACGTATCATCAATGAGCCAACAGCCGCTGCACTTGCATACGGTATGGACAAAAACAAAGGTGAAAACGTTGTTGCAGTTTACGACTTAGGTGGCGGTACTTTCGATATCTCAATCATCGAGATTGACGAAGTTGAAGGCGAGCACACATTTGAAGTACTTGCGACTAATGGTGACACACACCTAGGTGGTGAAGACTTTGATAACCGTGTAATCAACTACTTGGTTGAAGAGTTCAAGAAAGATCAAGGCATTGACCTTAAAATTGATCCTCTTGCGATGCAACGTGTTAAAGAAGCAGCTGAAAAAGCGAAGATTGAACTTTCTTCTGCACAGCAAACAGAAGTTAACTTACCGTATGTGACTGCTGACGCATCAGGTCCTAAGCACATGAACGTGAAAGTAACACGTGCAAAACTTGAGTCACTGGTTGAAGACTTAGTTACTAAGTCAATCGAGCCACTTAAGCGTGCACTTGCTGATGCTGATTTATCAGTTAACGACATTAATGACATCATCCTTGTTGGTGGTCAAACACGTATGCCACTAGTGCAAAAAACGGTTGCTGAGTTCTTTGGTAAAGAACCACGTAAAGACGTTAACCCAGATGAAGCGGTTGCAGTAGGTGCAGCGATTCAAGGTGGTGTACTTGCAGGTGACGTAAAAGACGTACTACTTCTTGACGTATCTCCGTTATCACTTGGTATTGAGACGATGGGCCAAGTAATGACGGCGTTAATTGAGAAAAACACGACGATTCCTACTAAGAAATCACAAGTGTTCTCAACAGCGGAAGATAATCAGTCTGCAGTAACGATTCACGTGTTACAAGGTGAGCGTAAGCGTGCTAGCGATAACAAATCACTAGGTCAATTTAACCTAGAAGGTATTCGTCCAGCGCAACGTGGTACACCACAAATTGAAGTTACTTTCGATGTTGATGCTGACGGTATCTTACACGTATCTGCGAAAGACAAAGATACAGGCAAAGAGCAGAAGATCACTATCCAAGCTTCTTCAGGTCTAAGCGATGAAGAAGTTGAAAAAATGGTCCGTGATGCAGAAGCTCACGCTGAAGAAGACAAGAGATTCGAAGAGCTAGTCGCGACTCGTAACCAAGCTGATGCAATGGTTCACGGTACACGTAAGCAAATCGAAGAAGCAGGCGATGCATTACCTGCAGAAGATAAAGAAGCAATCGAAGCTGCAGTTTCAGAACTTGAAGCGGCGATTAAGAGTGACAAGAAAGAAGAGATCGAAGCGAAGACGCAAGCGCTTGCTGAAAAGTCACAAAAGCTTATGGAAATTGCACAAGCTAAAGCACAACAACAAGGTGGTGCTGACGCAGGTGCACAACAATCTTCTGCTAAGCAAGACGACGATGTTGTTGATGCAGAGTTCGAAGAAGTGAAAGACGACAAGTAATTGTTCGTACCGCTTCTGCCTAGCTTAAAAGAGGCTGCTTTATTAGGCCAATTAAGTTAGGATGAATGATTGAGGCGCGCCGGCGATTTCGCTTGACGCGCCTTTTGCATGTATATGGATGGTAAAGCGATACCCTTTATCGGTTTACTTTCATGCAGTGAAAACTGCAGTAAAAAGAGTAGTGTGATAGATATGTCAAAAAGCGATTATTATGAAGTTCTCGGCGTTAGCAAAGATGCCAGCGAACGAGACATCAAAAAAGCGTATAAGCGCTTAGCGATGAAATATCATCCAGACCGTACAGCAGGCGATAAAGAACTTGAAACGAAATTCAAGGAAGTAAAAGAAGCCTACGAAGTACTTACTGATGACCAAAAACGTCAAATGTATGACCAATATGGTCATGCTGCCTTTGAACAAGGTGGTGGCGGTCATGGCGGTGGCTTTGGTGGTGGTCACGGTGACTTTGGTGATATTTTTGGTGATGTGTTTGGTGATATTTTCGGTGGCGGTGGTCGTCGTCAATCTCGCCAACAGCGCGGTGCTGATTTACGTTACAACATGGACTTAAGCCTTGAAGAAGCTGTTCGTGGTAAAGATGTAGAAATTAAAGTACCGACATGGGTAAGTTGTAAACCGTGTGATGGTAGTGGCGCAAAAGCCGGCTCTAAACCAAAAACATGTACAACGTGTCATGGTGCAGGCCAAGTGCAAATGCGCCAAGGGTTTTTTGCTGTGCAGCAAACATGTCCTACCTGTCAGGGTACTGGTCAGATTATTTCTGATCCCTGTGATAGCTGTCATGGCCAAGGCCGCGTCGAAAAGACTAAAACATTATCAGTTAAAATCCCTGCGGGTGTAGATACGGGTGACCGTATTCGTCTTTCAGGTGAAGGTGAAGCGGGGATGCATGGTGCCCCTGCGGGTGATCTATATGTTCAAGTCTCTGTTCGTGAACACCCAATTTTCCAACGTGATGGCAATAACCTGTATTGTGAAGTACCAATTGGTTTCACAACGGCAGCATTAGGTGGTGAAATTGAAGTGCCGACGTTAGACGGTCGTGCCAAACTGAAGATCCCAGCAGAAAGCCAAACGGGTAAAATGTTCCGTATGCGTGGTAAAGGCGTTAAGTCTGTACGCAGTGGTGCTCAAGGTGACTTAATCTGTAAAGTAGTGATAGAAACGCCTGTTAATCTTAATGAACGTCAGCGTGAACTGCTTGAAGAACTTGAGCAAAGCATGGGTAAAGATGGTTCTAAAAATCGCCCAAAAGAAAAAGGTTTCTTTGACGGTGTGAAGAAATTCTTCGATGATTTAACTAAGTAATTTTAGTTAGCTGAATATAAAAATGGCGCTTACTTGTAAGCGCCTTTTTTATGCTTGTTTTAGTGATCTAAGAACAAATAGTTTTGCCAGCTTTTCATTCTGATTAACACTTTTCGCATAACAGAAACATGCTCAAAATGTTCTGAATACACGGCTACTTCGGTACTTGTGCCTTGTGGGAGATGATATTCACTCATATCGTCGGTAATTTTCAGTGTCACGATTGCCCGCCCTTCACGTGCAAAAAACTCACTGCCCATTAGCGTACCTTGTGCTTGAACTTGTCCTTCACCTATTGCTGGTAGTACATCAACGACTTCGCCAGCAAAGGTTTTGCCGGGAATGGCTTTAAAAATAAAGTCAGCTTTATAGCCAGGCTCTAATCTAAGTAATGAATTTTGTCTAAATGCGGCCACGTAACGAGTGTCTTCTTTGTGTACAAAGGTCATCACTGGGCGCAATGGCATAGGGACGGCAATCATCCCTGGGCGAAGTGTTAATTGGGTAACGTAACCGTCTGTCGGTGCATAAACACGAGTGCTATCAAGGTTAAACTGTGCTTGTTCTAAATGGGCCCTAGCTGCGGCTATTTTGGTTTGTTCACCATTAATTTCTGATTCGTACGCAAGCTTCTGACGTAACTCTTGTGCTTGTGACGCTTCGTAGTTTGCTTTCGCTGCGAGGTAGATTCCTAGTTTATTATCAACTTGGCCTTTTGAATAGGCACCGCTCTTTGCCCCTTTTTCATAGCGTTCGTATTCTTTTTTACTTCGCTCGAATTCTGCTTTACTCATAAGAGTACTTGCTTGTGCTGACTTATATGCGGCTTCTAACCCTAATACTGATTGCGTCGCATCTTGTAATCCAGCCATTGCCTCATTTAGTTTGGCTTTATATAAGGTGTCATCTAAGCGAAAGAGTAAATCACCTTTTTTAACCGGCTGATTTGCATTTACCGCAACCTCTTCAACAGTGCCTCTAACATTTGGAACAATGGGGGTGGTTACATAGACACTGCTTGCCATGTTGGAGTGTGGATGATTGTAATTCATCAATAAAATGAGTGTGCCAATTAAAACGACACCGCCGAGTACAGCGGTTGGCACTGTCCATTTATTTAGGGGGATCTTGAATACTTTAAATATGCCAATACATAGTGCGGTATAAGATAGTATTAATAGTAAATCCATATTTTACTTCTCTTTATTATTCGATTGGGCGTTTATTTGTGCCTGTAATGCAGCGACGGTCGCTGACAAGCTAGCGACTTTTTCGGCAAGTTCTTCTTGTTCTTTTTGAATTTGGTTAAACCCCCAGCCTCTGTCGTCGCGCCATAAGGTTGCCCACACCCACAGCAAAGGCCATAACACATGCAGTGTAAACAAGCTGACCCAGCCAGCATAATGAATGGCATCTTGATGAGGGTGATTACGTTTTTTGGCAATCTCGTAGGGAATATCGTGGATGGCTATTACGCCATAAAATATTACTACAGTAACAAACACCAGCATAACTAGTGCAAAGTAGTCTAAAAACATGTACTTTCCTTCGTTCTTTCGTTAGTAGAATTTTATAATACGTTAAATTTTATTTTTTCCTAGTTTCTATTTTTATACAAAACATTAGTTTAGCACCACATAGTAGTCTGTATCGGCAAGACACCGACACAGAGTCACATCCTCTGAGAATGCAGTTTTTTGAATTTTTCCTTTATCAAGCCCTAGGGTATGGCACTTATTTTGACAGGCAATATACGCATTCCAAGCTGTGTATTCGTTACAGATAAAGTTTATGGTGCTTAGTAATGTAACGATAACTATGCACTGCTTTATAAGATAGAAGCAGGTGTGTTTCGACATGATACTGACCTTGCTTGGTGCTCATACCTTTAGTGTAGCGTATGCAGGAATTTTTATTGGTCATTAAAGAACGGTTTTTAATGTGTTTGCTTCTTTCTCTATAACAAACAGTTATGATACTTTTTAATGAAACAGCATTGGTTTTTTAAGGATTAATAGATGACACCTGCAATTAACTTACTCAAAAAAAAGGGAATTAAGTTTAATGTTCTTAGCTACGACCATGACCCCAATAACACACAATACGGTCTTGAAGCGGTTGAAAAGTTAGGCTTACCGGCAGAGCAAGTATTTAAAACGTTGGTACTTGAAGATAACGACAATCATCTGCTTGTTGCGGTGTTGCCAGTTATGCAGCAAGTAAACTTTAAAATGTTAGCCAAAGCGGCCGGTGTAAAAAGGGTGCAGATGGCTGCTCAGCAAAAAGTTGAAAATAGCACAGGTTATATTTTTGGAGGAGTTAGCCCGCTTGGTCAGAAAAAGCGACTTGCTACGTTTATCCACCATTGTGCATCAAACTGTGAGCTTATGTACGTGTCTGCAGGAAAACGTGGTTTAGAGGTTTCGATAGCTGTTCACGACCTCAGTCGCTTAACAGGGGCTAAGTTGGTTGATTTTTGAACATGCCTGTTGTTTTTTCTCTATTTTAGGTATTTTTTATTTGATATAGAGTGCATTCTGTATAAGCTTAATTTGCCTTATTAATGTTAATAACGGTTTATCTAAAAGGATTCAGGATATGAAAAAATTAATTGCTATTTCTGCACTTTCACTACTTCCACTTTCAACTGCAATGGCCGACCAAGATATTGGTTGTGGTTTCGGTTCAATGTTATTTGCAGGTAAAGATGGTAAAGTTGTTAAAGTACTTGGTGCAACAACAAATGGTATTTCTGGTAACCAAACATTCGGTATTACATTTGGTACGCTAGGCTGTGATGGCACAGGCACAGTAACTGCATCAACGAAAGTTGCAACGTTTATTGATGGCAATATGGAACAACTTGCACGTGATATGTCTCGCGGTGAAGGCGAAGCACTTGAAACACTTGCTGAAGTTTGGGGTGTAGAAAGCCAAGATAAAGCGGCATTCAATAAATTAGTGCAAACACAGTTTTCGCATGTTTTCACATCAGAAAATGTGACATCTCAAATTGTGCTTGAAAATCTAAATACACTTGTAGCAAATGATGCACAACTTGCATCTTACTCTTTGTCTTAATTGACGTTTTTCTTTATAAAGCCCTTTACGGGCTTTTATTCTCTTATGCATAGACTTTTATTGCTCTGTTTAGTGCTCTTTAGCAGCGCTGTTTTTTCTAGTACGGTTACAAAAGATATCGCTTATCACCCTTACTGGCTTAAACTAGGACATTATAATCAGCAACGTTTTTCTTCGTATGAAAGTGAAGTAGACAGTAATGCATTTTTCTTTTCGCCTGTAGGTAAGAGCGATCCTCATGCTGAGCTTATTGCCACGATAAAAGCATTTGAGTTGGCTGATAATAATGAGGCTCAATGTCGTTTTCCTGCTCGCTATAGGTGGCTGAAGGATCATTTTTTTCCGCAGTGGCCTGAACTTTTGTGCCCTGAGATAGATGTTTGGCAACAGCTTATAAACCCTAAAGGTATAACCTTGGTGTTTCCAACTGCGTTTATGAATGATCCCTCATCTATGTTTGGCCATACGTTACTGCGCATAGACGCAAGGGATCAAACTCGCAGTCGTGAACTAATAGCCTTTGCGGTAAATTTCGCTGCTGAACCAGATGCAACAGATAATGCGGCGCTTTACGCTTTAAAAGGCGTTATTGGTCAATACCCCGGTAAGTTCACCTTAATGCCTTACTATAGAAAGGTGCGTGAATATAATGATCTCGAATCGCGTGATATTTGGGAGTATCCGCTTAACTTATCAGAGCCAGAAATTCAGCGTATCTTGCTTCATTTATGGGAGATGCAGTGGGCTACATTTGATTATTTTTTTATTGATGAGAATTGCTCATATCAGCTATTAGCCTTGTTACAGCTAGCGCGTGATGATTTGTTTTTAACCTCGGAGTTTTCTACACACGCAATTCCCTCAGATACAGTTGCTGCATTAAAGCAATATGGGTTATTACAGCCCCCTAAATATCGCGCAGCGTCGGGCACCAAGTTACTTAATTATGAAAGCCAGTTAACCGATGAACAACTTGTCATGGCACAAGCATTACGTGATGGAAAACCTTTGCATGATTTATCACTTTCGGCTAAAGATGCTGTGCCAGTACTCGAAATGGCCTATGAATGGCTTAATTATCAGTACTATGATCAAGGTCTTGCTCGCGACGAAATAGCCCCACGATTAACGCGACTTCTTCATCAACGAAGCCAATATCATGTTGTTTCACCCTTTGAGCCACCCCAAATACCGCGCGTTAGTCCCGAGCAGGGACATGGCTCTGCGCGTATTGGTGCTGTGGTTAGCCACTATGAAAATAGCGCCAACCGTGTTGGTTTAAGTTATCGTGTTGCTTATCACGATTTATTAGATAATGCAGGGGGCTTTATACCCGGCGCCCAAATCAGCTTTTTTGATGTAGAGGCGAGTATTGATAACAACGAGCGCCTTTTTTTAGAGCGTTTATATGTGATAGATGCCATGTCTTTAGCACCTGACAATCGACTTTTTGATTCTTGGTCTTGGAATGTCCGCGTTGGTTATGACCGCCAACCCACGTTAAAAAAGCGAGCTGGCCGTAGCTTTATACAAGGTGGATACGGTAAATCCTTTGGTGATGCCAACCATTTTCAAAGCTATATTTTAGCGTCGTCTTTGTTGCAAACAGGTTCGTTAATTGATTCGCTTTCATTTGCTTTAGGCAGCGAGGCCGGTGCTATATGGCAAGTGACAGAGTCACAAAAGTTAGCTTTATCAGGCCATGCATTATTGCTGTTCAATGAGCCCCGCAGTGACAAGCACATTGAGTTTTCTGCGCATTGGCAAATTGCCTTAGCGCAAAATTGGGGATTCAGAAGCTCTTTTGTATATCAAGATTGGCAAGTATCAGAGCAGCAATTTAAACTACAGCTACTGCATTACTTTTAACAGTGTATTTTTGGCAAGTTATACCAGCGTGTTGTGTAATGGGGTGATAAATACTCTCGTTTCATATGCCAGTCAGCGCTAGACGTTTCACTGGCTATGGCTAATGTGCCGATGCCAAAGCGTGCATTTATTTTGTCTAAGCATTGCATTAACTTAGGGTTATCGATGGAGGCTTGAAATAAGTCGGGTTGTTGGAACATGTGGCTTGTAAGATCTAGTGCGCCAACACCACATTTGTAAAAAAGCACATTGGGTTTGTATAACTGCTCGAATACCTCGCTAATTGCATTAGCAAATACACGGCTGTCGGCGGTGGCGATATTGAACTCATAAATATACGATTTTTTGTAGTAGCCTTGTTGGTGTGGTGAACTGGCGACAAATATCAGTAAACGTTGAGTCAGCGACCCTTGAGCGCGTAGTTTACGCGCTACAATAGCGCTGTGATTAATCAATGCGGTTTTTAGCGTTATGGGATCTGTTACGCGCTCACCAAAGCTACGTGTTGAAAAAATTTCTTTTTTATCTTGGCGTACATCATCCCAGCTCAAACAGCGTTTGCCACATAGTTCATTAACGGTACGCTCAAGTACTACACTAAATAAGCGTTTCATTTTTCGGGGGTCTTGCTGTGCAAGATCAAGTGCGGTGTTAATGTTCATTAACTTTAGCTTTTTAGCTAACCGTTTTCCCACGCCCCATACATCTTGTATATTCATGGCGCGTAAAATATTGACCCGTGAAGACTCAGAATCTATGACGGCAACACCATCAAAACCCGGTAGTTTTTTGGCCGCATGGTTTGCTGCCTTTGCAAGTGTTGCCGTAGGACCAAACCCTACGCCCACGGGCAGTTTTGTTTCACGCCAGACTGTACGTCGAATAGTATGCCCATAACGATACCAATCAGTTATGAGTGGATTAAAACCGTTAAAATTTAAAAAAGACTCATCAATCGAATAAATGTGTTGGTTATCACAAAAGCGACCTATCACATTCATCATACGCTCGCTTAAATCTGCGTAAAGCTCATAATTAGAAGAACGGATCACGACCTGATGATCAAAGAGGTATTGTTTAACTTGAAAATAAGGTTGAAACTTTGGGATAGCAAGCTTGCGAGCAATAGGGCACACAGCACAAATACAGCCATCGTTGTTAGTTAGAACCACAACAGGTTTACGACGAATCGACGGGTCAAAAACTTTTTCTGCACTGGCATAAAACGCCACTGCATCAACTAAGGCGTACATGATAGTAGTTCTTTGCTACTGCGGTGCATACGAATAGAGCGGGTAACAACACCTTCGAGTTGAAATTCATCAGAATCTCTTAACTGCACTGCGGGGTACTTGGCAGAGGCTGACAATAACTGTGCATTGTGTTTGTCGAGTAATTTACAAACAAATAAACCGTTTAAGTTTGCGACGATTACATCGCCATTTTTAACATCTTCAGCGCGATCAACAAGCAATAAGTCGCCATCAAAAATACCGACACCTTGCATTGATTCTCCCGACGCAATACCAATAAAAGTCGCATCGGGGTGCTTAATTAACAGCTGATCTAATGATAAGCCAAGTTCTTTGTATTGAGCCGCAGGTGATTCGAAACCACATACGCCTGCTTCAATATAAATAGGAATAACACGCATAAAAAAACCACTATACTGTATGTTTGTACAGTATAGTGGTTTATCGTAATCTTGCCAATGTGATTAACGGTCGATACGGTTAATATTTTCGATCATGATTGTGGCTGTCGAAATGAATTCGCTGATTTGTTGCTCTGTTAACCCTTGGCACAGAGTCTTGTCTACCTCTTGCTCGGCGACCTCTAGGCGTGAGAACAAAGCACTCCCTTGTTCTGTCAATGATAAAATTAAGCAGCGTTTATCATTTTCATCAGCGCATTTTGTAATTAATGAGAGTTTGAGTAGTTCTTTAATAAGCCGTGCTATTTGTGCTTTGTCACGGCCTGTTTTAGCGACTATATGATTAGCAGTACAGTGGTTGGTTTCAGCAATAATGTGTAAACAGCGCACATGGAGGGCATTTAAACCTAATTCATTCGCGTTAATCGCATTACGTACTGTGACACGGTAGCTCTGCGCCAGTGTAAATAAAGCTGAAGAAAGTGATGTTTGTGACATGGTTTACCTAGTTAGTTGACAAAGTCAATTAAAA
The DNA here is from genome assembly GCF_016464045.1 of Pseudoalteromonas sp. bablab_jr011. Taxonomy (NCBI): domain Bacteria; kingdom Pseudomonadati; phylum Pseudomonadota; class Gammaproteobacteria; order Alteromonadales; family Pseudoalteromonadaceae; genus Pseudoalteromonas; species Pseudoalteromonas sp. bablab_jr011. The sequence goes on from NZ_JACDWU010000286.1 coordinate 34,472, forward strand.
GTATATAGTTGATTATATCAACTAATGGGGCAGTGTAAAACTTTATAGGAGACAAACATGGCAAAAAAAGTTCGTCGTGCAAATGTATTAAATACCACGCGCATTTCGCCGCACTTACAACGGATCACGGTTGGTTCACCAGACTTTGTCGATTTTCCACTCGATGCGAAAGGCGCTTACGTAAAAGTGTTATTTCCGCATGCAGGTGAATACCACGTAGAACAAGATCTAAACGCTGAGCATCCTGCAATTATGCGCTCTTACACAATTCGTGATATTGACCCTGTAACACGTGCTATAACACTGGATTTTGTTATTAATCAACATCAGGGAACTGCGACAAATTGGGCAAAGAACGCATGTATTGGTGATGAAGTAGGGATTGCTGGGCCAGGTCCTAAAAAATTGACTGATTTTGAACAGGCTCAATATTTAATGCTTGCAGACCTCACATCTATCAATGCTATCAATGGTTATCTGCAAGTACTTCCAAGTAGTGCGCATGTTGATGTGCTCATTCATATTGAAGATAAAGACGATATTATTGAGCTTGAGCAAAACAAAGCGGCTATTAATCACAGTGTTCATTGGCTTGTCACCGATAAGCCAGAAACAGAACTTTTAGACCAAGTAGCACAATTATGTGGCGGGTATAACACCCAGCCTTTGGTTTTTATGGCGCTTGAAGCAAATCTTGTTAAAGAGATTAAACGCTTAGTAACCAGTCGCTTTTCTGTAGCGCGTGAGCACATTGTTGCATCCGCATACTGGAAACGTGGTATTGATGCAGATGGACTAAAAGTGGAAAAACAGCAACAAAGCCGTGCTTAATTAGCATTTGAAAAAAGCACATTCGCACTCATTATAACGTTATCAACCCCATTATGGAGAGCTTATGTCTGAATTAAGCGGTATGCCTTTTTCATTGCTTGAACTGAGCCCAATGAAAGAGAACGAAACAGTTTCACAAACCCTTGCTAATAGTGTTGCCTATGCACAAACTGCCGATGAGCTAGGCTTTAATCGCTTTTGGATGGCTGAGCATCATAATATGCGTGGCATCGTATGTGCGGCGACATCAGTACTTATCGGCCATGTTGCAGGAAAAACGCAGCGTATCCGTGTCGGTGCGGGTGGGGTCATGTTACCTAACCATCCTCCTTTAGTTGTTGCTGAGCAATTTGGCACGCTTGAAAGTCTATATCCTGGTCGTATTGATTTAGGCTTAGGACGTGCACCCGGTAGCGACCCCATTACAAGTCGCGCGTTGCGACGCGATGAGCAGCGTGCTGAGCATTTTGCAGACGAAGTCACCGAGTTACAAAGTTTATTAGGCCCCTATAAAGGTGACTCACCTGTTAGGGCTATTCCCGGTGAAAATACAAATGTTCCTATTTGGTTATTAGGATCAAGCTTATACAGCGCTCAATTAGCAGCGAAAAAAGGGTTGCCATATGCATTTGCAGGTCACTTTGCGCCACGATTTGTTCATGATGCTATAGCGTTGTACCGACGCGAGTTTCAACCATCAGACGTATTAGATAAACCTTATGTGATGCTTGGGTTGCCTGTGGTGGCTGCTGATACTGATGAGCAAGCACAGTTTCTGGCTACAACTTCAAAGCAGCGAATATTAGCGTTAATGCGCGGTCAAGCATTGTGGTTAAAAGAGCCGATTGCAAGTATGGATGGACTGTGGTCACCTCAAGAAAAAATGCAAGTTGAAAGCTTTTTAGGGCTTGCTGTTGTAGGTAGTCAAGCGAGCGTTAAGCATAAGTTGAGTATGATTAAAAAAGAGCTACAGGTTGATGAGTTTATTTTTACTAACGACCTGTACGAATTGAGCGACAGACAACACGCGCTGACGATACTTGCGAACATAATGAGTTAATCGGTTACGGTGCGTAATGACGTAAATTACGCACCACACTGTGTGTCTGTTTTCTCATAATTAAACGGTTTTTTGAATTGAACTGATTTAATTATTCTATTTTAAGGATTTAAATAAACCCAATACACTGTCAATATTAATTACAACCCTAGGAAGGTGCACCGTGAAATCTCAAACAATTGCCAACGTCGAGCCACAAACAAAAACAGCATTAATTGCTGAGGGGGGCGGGCAACGAGGGATTTTTACCGCAGGTGTATTAGATGCATGGTTAGAAGAAAACTACGATCCATTCGATTTATTTATTGGCACATCAGCAGGTTCACAAAACTTAACCAGTTATCTAGCCAGACAAAAGGGTTACGCAAAACGCCTTATTAGAGGGCTGTCGCGGCATAAACGTTTTTTTCAACTGGGGCGTGGCTTAATTGGCAAAAGTATTGTTGATCTTGATTGGTATTTTGATAAAACCAAAGAAGTAAACCGCGCCCTTGATTTCAAAACAGCAACACAAAGTTTAGGCCAACGAGAGCTGTTAATAACAGCCACTCATGCAATTGATCGTAAGCCCTATTACTTAACACCGACAGGTGAAGACACGCAGTGGCTTGCATTATTAAAAGCGTCTAGTGCACTGCCATTCTTATATAGAGATGGGGTTAACTTAACGCCTTGGTTTACGACCAAAGCTGCTAATGATGCCATTATTCAAAGTGCAAATACTGACTTAGCAAATAATGTGTTTTTAGACGGCGGCTTAGCTGCACCACTGCCTGTTAAAGAAGCTTATAACCGAGGCGCTCGCGATATTGTGGTTATAAGAACGGTTGATAAAGACTTTCAAGTGCAATCTGAATGGGTCACTAAATTGAGGTCACTTGTGAGTGTGTCTGGCTATTGCCCAAAAACAATCGATTATTTACTGCAACATGAACAAGCGTATCAAGATGAACTTGATTTTATAGCCAATCCCCCAAGCGATGTGCGTATTACGCAAATATTCGCAGGCGACAAACTGCGCAGTAAATTATTAGGGAGCACAGACTCTGACTTGCGATTTGATCATAAATTAGGATTAGCAGCAGGCCGTAAGTTTTTAGAGGGTACGCACTGCAATTAAACACATTACTTACTTGAGATATTTGTAAATAAAGTTAAAGTGGTTAGCTAACTATTCACTTTTAGTGATTTGTTATTCTAAAAAATAACAATAAAAGGCTAACCATGTTCAATTCTGCTGTCGGTGCTATTAATAATCTATTGTGGGGAGACGGCCAGCTCCTCATCTATTTTCTTCTGTTTGCTGGTATTTGGTTTTCAGTACGGCTAAAAGCCATTCAGCTTCTTAAATTTCGCCATATGTTCAGTTTATTAAAAACCAGCAGCAGCACAGATAAAAATTCTATCAGTTCGTTTCAAGCATTGTGCACCGGGTTATCTGCGCGAGTAGGGACAGGTAATTTAGCCGGTGTTGCGGTAGCAATATCGTTAGGCGGTAGTGGTGCTATCTTTTGGATGTGGGTTATTGCGATACTGGGAATGGCAACAGGTTTTGCAGAAAGTGTTTTAGGTCAAGTATATAAAGTAAGAGACGCTAATGGCGACTTTAGAGGCGGGCCTGCTTATTACATTGAACAAGGCCTTGCGAGTCGGTGGCTTGCCGTGTGTTTTGCCTTTTGTTTATTCCTTGGTTACGGCTTCACATTTAGTGCGATGCAAACTAATACCATAACAGATGCTCTGAACTACGCTTTTGAAATCCCCACACTGTATTCAGGGATTGTGATCACACTTTTAGCGGGAAGCATTATTTTGGGTGGCTTTAAAGCAATCGCCCGATTTGCAGAGCGTGTAGTGCCCGTAATGGGCATTTTATTTGTACTGGCTGCGGTGAGTATTACTCTATTAAATCTAGGCAAGGTACCTGAAATGATTGAGGATATCTTACTTTCTGCATTTGGCTTACAAGAAGCGGGCGCTGGGGCCATGGGCGCCGCAATTAAAAATGGTATACAACGAGGACTGTATTCAAACGAAGCCGGTGCAGGCAGTGTGCCTCATGCCGCAGGTTGTGCATCGCCAATACCTAACCATCCTGTAACGCAAGGTTATATTCAAATGCTTGGTGTGTTTTTCGACACAATTGTGCTGTGTAGTTGCACAGCGGTGATCATACTACTCGCTGATATTGATATAACTGGCGAAATGGAAGGCATTCGCCTAACGCAATCTGCGATGACAGCACATATGGCTGCTGGTGGAATTTATTTTGTAGCTGCGGCCATTTGCTTGTTTGCATTTACCTCAGTTGTTGCAAATTACGCCTACGCAGAAAGCAACCTTCATTTATTTAAACTAGACAATAAATTTGGGCGAACAGTGTATACCGGCCTTTACTTATCGATGATGATTTGGGGAGCCTCAGCGACTCTTAAACAAGTATGGGATTTAGCCGACATCGCTTTAGGGTTGATGACAGTGGTAAATGTTATCGCTATCATACAGTTAACACCCACTATATTGGCAGTGACCAAAGATTACAACACGCAATGTGCCGAAGGAAAAGACCCCGTATTTAACGCCGAACATGTTAAAGTACAAGGACACACTGAGCCGGGTATTTGGCGTCAAAAACAAAAATGATGAGAAAAGCAGTACATGATTGATATTTACGCAGGGCCAACCGCTGCAAAAACAATACGAGAGCAGGGACTCTCTGCAGATCTTTTTAGTACATTTTTAGGTGCGAGTGGTGGACCTAAATGGTTTACTTTGTTCGGTCTAGATAAGTACCTATTCGGCGAGTTTTTTAAACAGCGAACACAGCCTTTAAATTTAGTAGGTTCAAGTGCTGGCGCTTTTCGTGCGGCCTGTTTTGCGCAAAATGATCCTGTGGCTGCAATATCACGCTTAGCTAAATCGTACTCCGAAACACGCTATTCCTCTAACAAAGCAAAGCCAACTGAAATAACAGAAAAAGCACGATTGCTTCTGAACTATGTATTTGCTGAAAACGGTATTGAAGAAATTATTAATAACCCCGTTTTTAAGGCGCATTTTATTGTTGCTAAATCAAATGGTTTTACGGCTTCAGAAAACAAAGTTATGCAGCTAATGGGGTTATCAAAAAGTTACCTATTTAACCACGGCGGGATCGCACTTTGTAAAAAGGCTTTAACATCCGCCTCTTTTCTGATCTAATAACGCCCACATTGTCACTATCTACTTGTTAATTATGTCGTTATTTAGCCACCTTGAACTTGTGGAAGATAAGCGTTCTTTCA
>NZ_JACDWU010000287.1:0-301 GCF_016464045.1 Pseudoalteromonas sp. bablab_jr011
ATGAGTCAAACTATCATTTAATGTCCTAGTGACACATTTTTGTGTCCCCATCGTCTAGAGGCCTAGGACACCGCCCTTTCACGGCGGTAACAGGGGTTCGAATCCCCTTGGGGACGCCACTTACTTTAACCGTGTTAAAGAAGGTGTTGTGTTATTAAACAGCTCGCCTGAATCGAGCTTAACTATTCAGTTGTCCTAGTGACACATTCTTGTGTCCCCATCGTCTAGAGGCCTAGGACACCGCCCTTTCACGGCGGTAACAGGGGTTCGAATCCCCTTGGGGACGCCACTTACTTTAACC
>NZ_JACDWU010000029.1:0-998 GCF_016464045.1 Pseudoalteromonas sp. bablab_jr011
ATTTGGTTTTTCGTCATTTGCGCTGTTTCTGTTGCAAAATCAGTATCTTGAATACGGCTGCGTGATGCTGCTACGTTTTCAGAGATATTAGCAAGGTTACTGATTGTGTGACCAAAACGATTTTGAATCGCACCTAAGTCAGCGCGGCTATCATCGATTTGTGCTAATGCACTATCAATTATGCTTAGCGCATTTTGTGAGCCAGCAACTGTTGATAGATCAACAGTATCCACGTTAATAAGCGCTGAGTTATTTGTATTCAAATCACCTGCAAGTGTTGTGCTATTCGCTGTTGCTGAAAACGTCGCTGTTGATGATAACTTAATGGTACCAGCAAAAGTTGCAGCCTCAGAGGCAGTTGCATCGTCACCACCAGTATCATCTTCTAAAGTAATTCCTGTTGTTTCAGCAACACCATTTGCATCTAAAGCAAAGGCCGTGACAGTACCTCCATCCACACCACCATTTATTTGGACTGTATCAATTTTAATGTCCGCACCGTCATTATTACTTAATATCAAATCACCTGCATCATCTATTGTTGCTGATACACCTGTAGTAGTTGATTTATCATTGATAGAAGCTGCTACAGATGACATATCTGTACTAGTCGCATTACCTGAAATTGCCTGACCATTCAGATTGAACGAGAATGTACCATCCGCGGACAATGTGCTTGTATCAATCTTAACACTTGTTTTAGCCGTCGCCTCAACACCTGTTACACTTTTTTCTGCATTTATCTTCGCTGCCACACTTAAAGCACTATCATCATTTGCTAATGTTATTGTTTTAGGCTTTAAACCATTTATATCAATTGCGCCTGTAACACCATTGCCTGGTGCGACATTAACACCAGTAGCTGAGCCAACACTCTGACCAAGTCCACCAGCAACACCTTCAACTGCTTTTAAATCTAGCTGCCTCGCACCTATTTTATCGGCACTTATATCACCAAGTGACATTGAAATACTTTCATTTGCATTAGCCCCAACTTG
>NZ_JACDWU010000288.1:0-846 GCF_016464045.1 Pseudoalteromonas sp. bablab_jr011
TCATTTTTAAAGCAAATGACCCAAGCAGATGATGAACTTTTAAAAGAATTTAATGATGATGAGCAACTAGATAATTTACTAATGGGTAAACCAATCAAAAAGCTCAATCCACCTGAAATTTTTAAGTTTCCTTGGAAATATGCAGAAAATATAAAACCAGAAAGTGAAATTAAATTTGGTAAGACAGCGTGGCAAAAATTCACCTCATTTTTAATGATTGATTTATAAAAACTGACTGTTAGGCCAACATTGAAAGATAAGGATATCAATGTCTATTTCGTATAGATTCGCAAAAATGAATGCAAGAACAATCGAAGCGTCACAAAACTTTAAGCAGTATATAGGGTCTCATCTTTTTGAGTATAAAGGAATTATGGGGTTATCGCTTGTGAACATGATCATTTTTAGACAAAAATCATCAAACTCCACTTACCGAGAAAACAGAGCAAGATATTTACCCTTTCAAAAAGCAAATGATGCGATGCTTGCGTTAACGCTAGGGCCAATATTACTGGGAGCAACAGGAACTTTTGCATCTGTAATGGCGATATTCGGTGTTCTGATAATGGATAATATGCAATATCCTTGGATTCTTTTGTTTGCGACGATTTTTTGGAATATTTTCTTTCTTAACTTCGGGCCTATTTTAGCGCGCTACATTTTACCTCGACGTGAGGTGTATTTTGACCGCATAAATCAAACGGTGAGCTTTACCTGGTCGGTTGATAATGCGCAAAAGAATGAGCATGGTCATGCGACATTTCCGTTCTCAGATATCGAGGCGTTTTACGCTAAAGCCAACCATTCACAAGGACATGGTGTCACCCATGCGATGTATGTGGCTCA
>NZ_JACDWU010000289.1:0-6078 GCF_016464045.1 Pseudoalteromonas sp. bablab_jr011
ATGAGAAAAATAGCCATGGCGTTATTTAAACAAGATACAACTAAAACAGCCAGTATGGCGAGAAAAAAGAAAATGGCAGGGCTAGACGATGATTATCGCTCAACCCTGTTAGAATCTGGGATTAAAATGCGCTAGCCGTGGGTAAAACCACCTCTTTTAGCCCTTAATTCGCCGTTTTGGCGGATTAAGGGCGCACTAACCCTAAGCCAGCAAGTATTTCCTACCGATCATGAGGTTCGTTAGCCCCGCCAGCAGGCACAAACGGTTATGGTTTTTATCAAGCCCTTTGTAACGAACTTTGTTATAGCCAAATACGCACTTGATGTAGCGAAACGGATGCTCAACTTTAGCGCGTAGCTTGGCTTTCATTTTTTCAATTTCCTGCTCATTTTCGGTCATGGTTTTACGCTTACTGATTCGAGCACTGATCAGCCAGGCAAGATTTTTGCGCTCTTTGTTTTCCCTGCGTTTTTCAACACCTAGGTATCCAGCATCACCAAATACACGCTTTTCTTCGCCATGTAGAAGGCTTGCAGTCATGGTTACGTCGTGCACATTGGCAGCCGTACTTTCCACGCTATGAATCATACCTGTGACATCATCCACGCCGATATGCATCTTCATGCCAAAGTGCCATTGGTTGCCTTTCTTGCTGGAATGCATTTCTGGGTCGCGCTTGTGGCTTTGATTTTTCGTTGAGCTCGGTGCGGAAATAATGCTGGCATCCACAATGGTGCCTTCGCGAAACAGCAAGCCTTGATGCTGCAAGTGCTTGTTAATTTCCTTCAGAAATAGCTTGCCCAGCCCGTGCTTTTCAAGGAAGTGACGGAAGTTTAAAATTGTTGTTTCATCAGGAATATTGTCTGATAAACGCAATCCTGCAAAGCGGCGCATTGATTCAATTTCATACAGCGAATCTTCCAGAGCCGGATCGCTAAGGTTGTAGAACAACTGCAAACAGTGCACTCGCAGCATCACACTGAGCGGATAAGGGGGACGCCCCATTTCACCTTTTGGGTAATGCTTAGCGGCGCGATTCTCCAAGCGCTTCCAAGGAATAATGGCATCCATTTTTTCCAAGAAAATCTCACGACGCGTCTTACGCTTTTTGTTCTGGTATTCTGCTTCGGCAAAAGTCAACTGGCTCATGATTCGGCTCGCTGGGCTAAAAAATGGTCGATGCGGCTATTATCGCAAAAAGTGGGGAGTTATTCAGAGGCTCCTTAAGGACACTTTGGTGGCTGGCTCTTTCAACAAAACTATTAAACTCACTCATTAGTGAATCATAATTATTTTTAGAATTAATATTATATATCAGGAGAGAAAGCTATCGCGTTGTTTTTTTAATCGCTCTCGTGGTTAATTAACGCCTGATGTAAATTCAAGGAATTTGATATCAAAAATAGGACATAGATCAAAAAAAACCGCCTACAAAATGATGAGGCGGTTTTTAGTTGGGATCTAATTTGTGTAATTCTTGGCGCTTTTAATTGTTTTATTGAATTCACTAAGGAGTGAGCCATAATCTATTTCAGTTTTAATATTGTACTTTTCACTAAGGTTATTTAGCTCGCTCATAGTAAGCGTAGCAGATGATGAGAAATTAGGCTTTGCAACTACATAACTTTCATCAATAAGCATTACCCCTTTGAGCTGATGAAGTTTAATATAACGCTCGATATAAGATGCCAGCTCTGCAGGTGTAGCCCCCTCTGATGTAATGCGCTTTGAAATTTCTTCTGGATTAAACGTTTGAACTTTCGCATAACCTGCAATTAAATCAGTTACTTCAATCATCGATTTTTCGCTTACTGCTTTTGTGTAAGATACACCAGCAAAAAATGCTAAGGCTGACATTACTAGGCTTATAAGAATCATTTTTATATAGTCATTCATTGTCTAATCACCTAATTTTAGTTTAGTGCCAGATAGCACAGCGAATGTAATTGAACGTCCCGGTGATATCTCAATTACTGGGTGAATCTGTTCTGCTAAAGCGATGTAGTATTCAGCTAGTCTATCCATAGCATCAGCTGAGCCTTGGAACACACCAGCAGAAGCAACGGAGCCTAAGTCTACTGATTCCCATACCGCTCTATCACCACCAGACGTATTGATTGATGTAGTTCGTTGAGGTGCAACAGCTTTAGAAATGCCACTCATAAATCCAGCTGCCATAGAGCCTTCTAAGAGGTTGCCATTTTTGCTTACAAGTCTGCCGGCTATACCAAGTTTGCCATCAAAGTCAGAAACTGCATTCGCTTGAATCGCGCTTTCAACACTCTTACCGTCATTACGTACACATGTAATTGATTGTGCTCGGATATGCGCTCTTTCGCTTGATAAATCCCCGATTGCTTGGCCAATAACGTGACACTCGCGAATATCTAAAGTGAAATGGTTAGGTAAGATAGCTTCTTTTTTAACTCGGATTACAACCGGCATAGGAGAAGACTTGGCTGCAAGCTGTGTTGGAGCATCCAAACCAGTAAGTAAAACACCAGAGAAAAATGAGCCTGCAGGCAAGTAAACAACACCCCCGTCAGAATCAATTAGTCCACCTTCATTTGGATCGCTTTTCTTTTGGACCTCTTTTTCAGGTTTTAGACTTTGTTGTGTGATCAACAAATCTTTTTGCTGCTTTTCTTCAACAACACCCGAACTCTTAATACTTCGAACGCTGCGTTGGGTAATAGTTCTAATTACACGGCCTTCGATGTATGGTTTTGCAGTAACAAGCTGAGTAGGGGTTCTGTCAAAGACCCTCTCATCGTACTGTTGTGGTGCATCAGCTATAGCTTGTTGCCCTTGCTCTGCACCAGAGTATGAAGTGTTGTAATTTGAGCGTGAGCCACCATTTGATTGTCTATTATGTTGGGTGTTTGCATATGCTCTATCGCGCACTTCCAGTTGGCGCTCGTAATCTTTCAATTTTAGCGTCAGGTCATCGATGCTTTGCTGCTGTTGCTGAACCATCTCAAGTACACGCTCTTTTTCTGTATATACCTCACGCTCTTTTCTGCGAATTGAGTCTACAGACTTGTCATAGATTTCGTCGAATTCGTTTTTATCGATGTTAGCAATGCTTTCAGAATCAAATAGCCCGCGTACTTTACCCTTTCCATCAAGGCGGTCTTCAGCTTGTCTTGCTGCAATTCTGTCCTGCAGACTGGTTTTATTATCACTCGAAGACATCGACTTATAACCAAAGAACGCAATAGGAATAATCACCAGTATTGCTGCAAACTTTCTAACTTTGGGATTTTCCCATTGTTTTTTAATGCTCATTTCTACCAGCCTTAGTTGATTACACGAGGACGTTTAGAGTTAGTGTTAACAATGCTTTGGCGCAATTTGTCTCGCAGGATATAAACTTCTGTTGCTTCGCCAGGTTGAAGTAGTGATTTGTTGTAAATGGCAACGGCCATAACATCACGTGACTCGCACATTTGTTCACGAATTGTATAGGGGCGAGTAGTTGTATTTTGGACTCTGACTACATCAACAACTTCTCTTGGACCGACAATTCGCTGTAGTACTTGCTGACTAATGGTTAAGCCGCAAGGTTGGTGCATCGCTTTTGATACATCATGAGAAAGTGAGAAACCTTGTGGTATTTCACCTTTACCAACAGGTTTTAGAATTTGCTTAATACGCGCTACTCGATCTGTTTCAACATTTGCGACGTGGCCTTCAGTTAAAGACGCTTCAGCTAATGCTTCTTGCTCTTTTATTTCCGCTCTGTGATTTGCGCCTTTGTATTGCATCGTTTTTGAAAGATTCACATCGACATTTACAACAACCGGCATCGCTTCCATTGGTACCAATGTAAGGTTAATCATTGACTCTGGAACACCTTCTTCAAACAACATTAAAGCAACAGGCTTAAGTGAGTTTAAAGTGATGTATAAACGGCCATCTTCTAATTCAATGACTGATTCTTCGTCATGGGTTCTAGCAGCAACCATCTTAAAATTAGTTATGATTGGATTCGTCAAGCCGACAGCTACAGGTACAGCGATATTAGCGCCCGGTTCAAGATTTCTAAGGTTTTGGGTTGGCTTGTATTTTGATTTAACGATATCTAGGAATGAGTACCCATTACCTGAGCGAATTGACTGTGCAGTTTGTGGCTGCTGGTATTGGTTAAAGTCAGCTTCATTCATCATTCCGTTTGGTTTTATGTTATCGGCAATTTGATTGATTTCATCTTGAGGTGAAACTGTTTTCATGGCAGGCTCACTTCGACTATCTAATTTAATGCCGTTTTTAGCCGCTTCAAATATGGCTTGCTTTGTAACCGGAATAGGTTGTTCATTTACTACTTCTGTTGGTAGCTTGAATGTATCGCTTGGATTTTCAGTTGCATCATTAGCGAAGGTGAATGTACTAGACGCACAACCAATGGCTAAAAGTATTGATTTCGTTTTCATCTAGTTGCTCTCCTGTTGTTCTTTCACTTTCAGTTCTTTTGCCGCTTCTAGTACCCCTATCTCCAGCTCACTGTCATAGTAAGGTTGCGACTCTAAAGTTCCCGGTTCAGCATCGCCACGCGCTTCCATCGCTTGTTTTCGCTTTCTTGGGGTGCCCGGATATTGATCTAAGTGAGTGATTTTAGGTCTTCCATTTCTTGCGGTGATCTTAAATTCGTAGCTCCACTTCGTATCTGCTTTGGGCTCTCCACCAATGAAAGTGATTTTTTGGCCCCAAATGGTGATTAAATCAGTTTCAGGCTCATGAATTAGGTCGTCGGCAATAAAAACTTGTCGTATATCACGCATTTTTATCATTTCAGCTTGCTTATCTAGCATTGGCTCGATTTCAACTTGTAGTTGTGGAGATAACATTTTCATCATTATCTTTTTTACAAAATCGATGTTTTGCGAGTTAATGTTACCTATTAGAGTAGAAACGCTGTAGGCCCATGCTTGTTGGTAATTCTGGTTAGCTTTATCGCCTTGAATTGTAAGCTCACCAAAGTAATTCTGTTCTGGGATAACAACGACTTCACTGTCTTTGAAAAACAGTGTTAAAGCGCTTAGAGCAACTGTAATGGATAAAAATAGGTTAGCTACTCGGCTTATGTTGTTAGATGCAACCATCGATTTGAAGCTTCGAACTGAAGCGGATTTATCATCAAGCATTTTCTTGCCTTAGCGGTGGTATGTACGTTTAACTGGATCTGCAATTGATTTGCTTTGATTGGTTAAGATGAACCCATAAGACCAAAGCTTGTGTTTAACATAGGCTTTAGGGAATCGGCCTTTAACCTTTTGAGAGATATAAATGTATGCCATGGCTAGGCATACAAGGATAAAGGTCTGTTTTGTCACCATGCCAATCGCTACCGCGGCCATCAACGGTATTACTTGTTCTTTAGTAAATACAAACAAGATTAATAACGGTTGGTTGATGTGGGTCTTACAGCGGTAGCGATTGGGCGTTTCCATGTTTTAAAGCACTCCAACTGAAGCAGTTAGGAAGTACTCAACAGCATCTTGTGCATTTGCAAATAGCAGTGCGATAAGGAATGCACCCACACAAGTAGCATAGTTCTGCTTCATAATGCCTTGGAAAGCAGCAAAGCCAAATGTGAAAATTGAAATGATGATGCCAGGTGCGCCGGTTAACCAGCCAACTACTTCATTGTAAACTCCGTATAGGAAGTCACCAGAAGTTGGAGCCGCAGCCATTACGCCTTGTGAAATTAATAGAGCTAAAGAGATTACCATCAGTGCGATGGTCGCTTTTTTAGCAGTAGACATTTTTTTAGTGATTGTTGGTGCTTCAACAATGTTTGATTGGTTGGTTAGTTCCATTTTTAAACCTCTTAAGAGTTAATGTTCAACGTTAAAGTCGAATTAATCTTAAACTCTTAAAAACAGCATAAAGCCGGATTTTTATTTAAATTTGAATAAAAATTAAGGAACTCGATTCTGAACATTAGGCTTGCGCAATCTCACCCTTTCAAGGGCGAGTCAAGCAAGAGGTAACTAGTCTTTTTTCTGACTTAAAGCGCGTGAAGTTTTTACGGCTCTTTCACTTGGCGGTGTGTTTTGATTTTCAATGTACTGCTTA
>NZ_JACDWU010000290.1:0-41949 GCF_016464045.1 Pseudoalteromonas sp. bablab_jr011
AAATGAAGCGGGGCTTTTTTTCGTTAAAATTTAGCTTATACCAATCCGCAAAAATACTTAATCATTTTGAGTGATCAAACCAGTCGCTACCTGCGTTAAAAATTTCTGATTTACGACTGCATGGATGCAGGAGGTAGAGCAATGCAGGAGCAATTGCCGAGCACAACTAAATAACTAAATTTTTGCCTTGTTATCAACGCGGTTTTATTGCCTCAAAATAGACCACTTAATTAAGCGGAATGGTATTAATCAAGTCTAAAGCGATTTACCACATCGCTTAGTGCTTGTGAGCTTTGTTTTAAGCTTTCACTGGCATCTGATAGCCCTTGGGTATTTGATAGTGACTGTTCGGTTGATTGTGACAGCTCATTGATACGTAAGTTAACTTCATCTGCCGCACTCGTTTGTTGTTCTGTGGCGCGGGCTATTTGGCTATTCATATCTTTAATAATTGTGACCAAACGCTCAATTTCACTGAGTGAGCTGCTTGCTTCACCTGCTTGTAAGACGGTTTCGCTCGACAGTTGTTGACTGGCAGATACCGCATCAACCGCAGCTTTAGCGCCTGCTTGTAACTTACTGATCATGGCCTGAATTTCATCAGTACTTTTACCGGTACGGCTAGCCAGTGTACGCACTTCATCGGCTACGACAGCAAAGCCGCGCCCTTGCTCTCCCGCGCGAGCCGCTTCAATCGCGGCATTAAGCGCAAGTAAGTTTGTTTGCTCTGCTATGCTGCGAATAACATCCAGTACAGAGCCTATATTGTTACTCTCTGCTGCAAGGTCAGTGGTTACCTTACTAACCTGCTCAATATTATGCGACAGAGTTTCAATAGCGGTAATGGTTTTGTTGAGCACCTGTTTACCGGTTGAAGCATTTTGCGCCGCGTCGTTTGCTGCATGCTCAGCTTGATCTGCATTTTGGCTAACATCATGAATTTGATGAGTCATTTCTTCCATTGCGGTGGCAACTTGTGTTGAGCTGTCATTTTGCAGTTCAATAAAAGAATGATTGGTTTTAGTGGCATCATCCACATTGTGGGCGTACTGATTGACCTGTTGAGCATTTTGCGCGACTTGCTTGAGTGACTCTCGCATTTTTGCAGTGTATAGGTTGAAGTAACGCGATAGCCGAGAGACCTCATCATTGCCGTTTTCATCAAGTTGTTGGGTTAAATCACCTTCACCTTGCGAAATGTCTTTCATCATATCAGCAGCCAATTGAGTTGGTCGTAATATACTATTTGCAATTAAATAACTGAGCGCAATTAACAGACCAATAATAACCACCGCAGTGATAATGACGTGATTTCGTAGTGAAGCAAATGCATCTTCAATGGTGTCAATGTAGACACCCGAACCAATAATCCATTGCCATGGTGTGAAACCCTTAACATAGGCAATTTTATCAACGGGTTGATCCTTTCCAGGCTTAGGCCATTTGTATGGAACAAACCCTTCGCCTTGTCGTTTAACCACGTTCACCATGTCAACAAACAGGTGTACCCCGTCGGGGTCTTTATTGTTGGCAAGTGATTTACCTTCAAGCTCTGGTTTGAATGGGTGCATAACCATCGCAGGTTGATAGTCGTTTATCCAAAAGTAATTGCTTTTGTCATAGCGAAGTGCAGCGATAGTATCCAGCGCAGCTTGTTTTGCTTGTTGTTCACTGAGTTTACCTTGTTGGAATAAAGCATAATTGTGTTCAATAATGCTGTGGGCTGACTCCACTAGGTTTTGAGTTTTGGTGTATTGTTCTTGTTCTAAAGAATCATATTGCTTCATTAAGCTTGAGATACTTAAAAAGATCAATCCAACCACCACTACACTAACCAACATGGCAAGGCGTTGTAAGATTGTAAAACGGCGTAAGTAGTTCATGTGTATTCCTTGGTCATGCTTGTCTAAAAGCAATATGTTAAGTGTAGTTAAAACAGGTATTAAATCTAGTTGTGGATGGAATACATTGAGACAAAAAAAAGGCTGATTAGACAATCAGCCTTTAGTCTAAGTTACCGAATTTAAATTTAACTATTGTACGTTAAAGTGACGGTTGAAAAAGCTTGTGATAGTTTGGTGCAAGTGTGTTTGCACACTCTTACCACGTAAACTGTGCTTAGAACCTGGGTACGTCATCATCTCAAACTGCTTTTCTTGATCTTGCAGTTGTTTAAATAACTTCGTGGCGTGAGTAAATAACACGTTGTCATCAGCCATGCCGTGGTAAATCATTAGCGGTCCTTTTAAGCCTTCAGCATAAGGAAAAACGGCACTTGCTTCGTAGCCTTTTGCATTTGTTGCAGGGTGGCCTACGTAGCGTTCTGTGTAGTGTGTGTCGTAAAGTGCCCAGTCGGTCACTGGCGCGCCCGATACACCCGCTTTGAAATAATCACCGGCTTTAAACATGGTCATCAGTGCCATATAGCCACCGTAACTGTGACCGTAAATACCTATGCGCTCAGGATCAACGTAATCAAGAGTGCGTAAGAACTCAACCCCTTTAATTTGGTCAGCGACTTCAGCAACCCCTAAGTGTTTATAGATAACGTCTTCAAACTTTTTACCACGGTTGTAAGAACCACGGTTATCGAGTTGAAAAATAACGTAGCCTTGCTGTGCCATGTATTGGAAATACAAGTTTTTGCTGCGCCAGCTATTTGTCACTCGTTGGGCATGTGGGCCGCCGTATACGTTTACAATAACAGGGTGCTTTTTACCATCTTGATAGTTAGTCGGCTTGAATAAACGGTAATGCATTATTTGGCCGTCTTCAGCTGTTAATGTACCGTATTCAGGAGTGATTAAATCGTCTAAGTACGGTGTAAGTGGATGCGACTTATCGAGTTTGTTTTCTTCAAGCCAGGTAATAAACTCGCCGTTAATTTTACGAAGTGCGGCTGAACCTGGTTTATTAACCGATGAGCTGTTGTCGATAAAGGTTTTATTATCTTTGGCGATAACCACATTATGATAAGCACCGAGCTCTGTTATGCGCTTAATATCCCCTTTTTTGAATAACGGTGCACTGTATAAATGGCTTTCAAGATCGGTGTCTTTACGCGCTGCAAAATACACAATGCCTTTTTTCTCATCGATTCCTTTTAAGCTATCAACCACCCAGTCACCTTGCGTGATTTGGCGGATCATTTCGCCATTTGTGCGGTACAAATAAAGGTGTTTAAAGCCGTCACGTTCAGAGGCCCACACGAAGTGTTTTTTATCGTTTAGGAACTGTAGATCAAAGTGTAAGTTAATCCATGTATCGCTTGTTTCTGTTAGGGAGACCTTTTGCTTTTTCGTTTCACTGTTGTAAAAACGCAGCTCTAACGTTTGCTGTGAGCGGTCTTGCCATTGATAAGATAGCGTTTTGTTATCTTTTAACCAGTTGGCGCGAGCAATGTAGATATCTTCGTCTTCGCCTAAATCAACCCAATCAGTTTGTTGGTTGTTAATGCTAACAACACCGAGTTTAATTTTAACGTTGTCTGTACCCGTGAACGGGTAACGCTGGTTGAAAAGCTTTACTTCATCAGCGTAAATTTCGTTTCGAATCGCTTCTTTTACAGGGCTTTCATCGACACGCGTATAGGCAATTTTTGTTTCATCACCTGACCACCAGTAGCCCGTCATGCGGCCCATTTCTTCTTGAGCCACGAATTCAGCCATGCCGTTTTTAATAACGCCACCGCCGTCTTTACTTAACTGGATTTCTTGACCCGTTTTTAAGTTCAGTGCGTAAAGGTTTTGCTCGCGAATAAACGATACAAAATGACCTTTCGGTGAAAAACGTGCATCGGTTTCGAATGCTTCGGTATCGGTCAGTTTGCGGCTTTTAGCTGAGGCAAGTTCGTAGTAATAAAGGTCGCCATTCAGTGGGAAAAGCAGTGCTTTACCATCTTTTGACCATTTATACTCTAAAATCCCTTTACCAAAGATACGCTGACGCTCACGTCGTGCTTTTTCTTCATCTGATAGGTTTTCTGGGCCTGAGAATAGTGCCGCAGAGTCAACTAATAAGCGGTTTTTGTTATCTTTTAAATTGTATTCCCACAAGTCATAACGGTTGTAGTCGTCGGTTTTACCTTGTAAGTAGGTAACGCGGCTACCATCGGGTGAGAATTTAAGTTGTACAGGTGCTTTACCTGCTAAACTAGGATCGTCAAAAATACGCTCTAGTGATAGTGGTTCAGCATTCACACTCAGTGCTGTTGCCACTATTGGTAAGGCAAGTGAGAGAGATTTAATTTTTTTTAGCACAGGGGTACCTTCGCTCGAATAAAAACTGCCACGATGTTAATGGTAAGCTTAGGCAACTGCAACTAAATGCTATAAAGTAGCAAGGGTACAACTTAGATTTAAGGACTTATTGATGAAAAATGCTGATATGCCATTTTCCTTGGCACCTGAATTACAGCGTGATTGTATTGAATTAGCAGATTGGCCACTGTGTAAAGTATTGCTAATGAATGACAGCCAATATCCGTGGTTTATTTTAGTCCCGAGAGAAGCGGGTTTAAAAGAAATTATCGACCTTTGTGAAGCGCAGCAAGTGACACTTTTACGCGAGTCGGCCAAACTAAGTAAATTATTACAGCAGGTTTTTAATCCAGACAAGCTCAATGTGGCTGCTTTGGGAAATATGGTGCCACAACTGCATATTCATCATATCGCACGCTTTAAAACAGATGCTGCTTGGCCTGCACCTGTGTGGGGTAAGTTACCGGCGGTTCCGTATTCTGATGAGCAGATTACTTCGCTTAAAGCGTATTTTTAAACGGTGAATATCGAAAATATAGTCCAGCAAATATGAAAAAGTGGCACGTTAGCGCGGCAATAATAACACGTTGTTTTTTTGTGACGATGTTATCTTTGAGTGCCTTTGAGAGTGTGGCAAAAAGTTATTATTTTGTAGGAAGTCATTTTCCTGCCATTTTAGAACAGGATCAGCACGGTTCTCCTACAGGACTCGGAGCTGACATCGTTTATGAAATAGGCAAGCGATTGGGGCATACTATTGTGATTGATATTATGCCGCTTAAACGGGCTTTAAAAATGGTTGAGCAAGGTGATGCCGATGCCATTATTGGCCCTTATAAATCGTTTCAGCGTAACCAATACATGCTCTTTAGTGCATTACCCTTTTATGAAGACCCTATTGTTTTTTATACCAAACCGAATAATGAAGTTACTTGGCGAGGAAACTTCGCCAGTTTAAAAAAAGATGCAATAGGGGTTATTCGTGGCTGGGATTATGGGGTTGAATTTAAGCGCCATGAATCGAGTTTACTGTTATCAGAAGTCGCCAATGTGCGGGCAAGTTTTTTACAATTAATGTATGACAGGGTTGATTTAATTCTAACTCACCCCCGCGCAGCAAGGCCGGTGATAGAAAGTTTGGGTATTGCCGATAAGGTGATCATACTTTCTCCTATTTTAACGGTTAATCAAGGTTATTTTGGTTTTACTAAGCAGCGAGATTTAGCGCAATTTATTGATGAGTTTAATGCTGAGTTTCAAAAAATGTTGCTAAATGGGGAAATCGTAAAACTAAACAATAAATATGGGCTGAGCTTTGTGGCGCATTAATGACTGTTGTTTAAGCATAAAAAAACGCTGCTCGAAAGCAGCGTTTTTTGTTTAAACTCGTTATTACTCAGATGAGAGTGCGTTTAGTTTAAACCTAATACCTCTTTACCTTGTTTAAAGGTCACATCAACAGGGATGTTTGCTTGGCTTAGCTTTTCTAAATCTTTAGCAAGCTCGGCTTTAATTTCACCATGAGTCGCGATTAATTGGTCGACTTTTTGATAATCGCCGTCACCTTGAATCGTTAAGATAAGGCGCGATAGTTTTGCCATCGCTAAGCTCATTTTTTCCATATTTACGCTGTATAAGCCATCTGCATTTTTAGAAAATGCACCTTCTTCGGCAAAAAAGTTAAAACGGATCATGTTTGCTTTACCATGTGCACTTGATGCACCAAAACGCACTGAGCGGAATATACCAGCCATAAAGGTGATGTAGTAATCTTCTAGCGTACCGTCAGTGATTTCACCTTTTTTAAGTAACTGCTCAACCATGTAAAGACCAAGGATATCTGCTTTACCTTCTTCAAGCGCGCTGGCATGCTCTTGCAGTGATTGACGCACAGTCCCTTTGTTGGTGATGGTGTTTTTAATTCCTAAGCCATGTGCGACTTCGTGGAACATGGTGTTTGCAAAAAACGCATCAAAGGTGATGTGTTTACGCTGCTCAGGCACAATTAATTGCTCTGAAATTGGCACTAAGATTTTGTCGAATTTAGCGCGCATCGCGTTTTTAAGCTGTAAACGGCGGGTGCCTTTTTCAAGCTGTACTTGCTCATCATTAGGCAAGTTAATAGCAATTGTTTTGCTGCCGGCATTTGAGTGGCCCGCATAGTAAACAACATCATATGCATTAAGGTCAGCGTCTGAACCCGGTACTTCTTGCTTGTACTTATCGTCTACGGGTAAGCCTTTTTGTAGCTCTGGTAAGAAAGCTGCAAACTTAGCTAAACGCTCACTCCACGCAAGGTCTTTAATTAATACGTAAGACTCATAAGCGGCACGGTAACCAAAGAGTTGATCTTCGTAGGTTTCGATTGGACCAATAACAACATCAATTGGGTTGTTTTTCATGTCCATCCATGCGAAGTCAGAGGGTTGGAAGTTATCACTAACAAGTGCATCAGCACGCATGCTTAAGTAGTTTGCAAATTCTTTGTCATCGGCGAGTTTACTTGCTTCACGGAGTAAGTTTGCCGCTTTTTCTAGTTCCTGTGCGTATTCTACTGAGTAAGCCACGCTGTATAGTTTGCCATTTTCATCACGTTTAATAACTGAATAAAGGCCTGTTTTATCTTCAACTGTTGCGTTGTTTAACTCTTCTTTAGTGATATCGCTTGGGTAAAACTCTGCGCCAAGTGGTTTTTCTTCATAGCCAGATAAGAACACCTGATCGCCGTTTAAACGGTCCCATGGGCCGTAGTTGATATCTGCAAATTTTTGCACTTTTTCGTCATTAATTTTTGCCAAAAATGCTTCTTTGTTTTCACCAAATGCTTGACGCCAAAATAATGCATCCATGATTTTTGATGCGTCAATAAGTTTGCCAACCATTTGCTTTTGGTTATCGCTTAAGTGGCTCAAGTCTGAGGTTAATGTAAAGTCTGTATAGATATCTAAGCGGTTTCTGTCTGCATTGATTAGTTGCGGATTATTTTCTTCAGTATTTTGAGTCGTTTGCTCTGCAGCAGGCTTTGTTTGAGAAGGGGTCGCTTGTTGGTCAGAACATGCACCTAGAAAAACTGCACCAGATAAGATAAGTGCGTGGCTAATTTTATTTAATGTCATTTTTTTGCCCGTTAAAAAGAGAGAGTCGTTGCTTTGAAAATAAATGTGTAAGCATTAAAGCAAACCTAACATATAAATGGCAAGTTTACTGCGCAGTATGTGATTTTAAGCAATTAAATCGGTGTCTTAAAATATAAAAGTAGATTATTACTGTGAATTTCTTAACTTTAGCGCTAACTTAGACAATACTAAAACAATAATTAATCTAACAATGTCAGTCATTAGTTTGGTTTTATAAAAGCAAGCTAATTCAAGAGGATGGCAAAGATATGTCAACAGAAAATGCACTACTGACCATTTTGGTCGACCGAATTAATAATGACACCCTAGTGTTGCCTACTTTACCTGAAGTGGCTGTAAAAGTCAGACAAGCTGCAGACAATCCTAATGTCAATTTGATGCAAATGGCCGATGTGATTTCACACGACCCCGCGCTTTCTGCCCGCATGATTAAGGTGGCGAACAGTGCCTTTATGGGGCGCTCGGTTAAGGTGACAAACCTACACCAAGCTGTAACGCGGATAGGTTTACGGCAAATTAAAAACATTGCAACGGCCATGGCAATGGAGCAACTGTTTGTATCGCACAATGAGTTAATTAAAGGCTACATGGACAAAGCGTGGCAAAAAACGCTGAAGGTGGCTTGTCACTCAATTACCTTAATGGATTTTTTCCTACGTGATAATAAGAAGACGTCATTAAATCGCGACACCATTACGCTAGCGGCTTTAGTGTATAACATTGGCGTGTTACCCATATTAACGGAAGCCGAAAAACACCCCGAAGTATTTGCGAACCCCAGCTTTCTTGCGCATGCAATTCAAAAATTGGGAGGCAAAGTAGGGGGAGCGATTATGCGAGCGTGGGGCTTCACTGATGAATTTGTTGAAGTTGCTGAGAGCTGGGCAAACCCTAACTATCGTCCTGAGCATATTTGCTATGTTGACTTTATTCGCATAGGCGCGATCTTAGAGGGGATCCTGCAAGTATCAGATAAGTCTTCAGCATTACAGACCTATTTAGATAAAGGTGTTATTTCGTCACTTGATATGTTTAATTCAGATGAATATCACGACATGTTAAATGATGTAAAAGCGGTGTTTACTGAATAACGCATTAAAAAGCGCAGATTACGACTAATCTGCGCTTTTAGTGTCAACAAGCTGATTATAAATCGCTTGCATCTCCTAATCCTTGAGTTAGTTCTTCAAGTAATTGCTTAATTTCTTCAGATGCTAAAATGAAGTCTGCATCTAATTTTACGGCCATATCTTCTTTAGGGATATCGGCGTTTTCTTCTTTAAGTGTTTCTGAGTAGCTTAGTCGTTTTATTGACCCATCGTTTTGCAGCATGAACTTAACTCGCTCTTGCCAATCAAGTGCAAGCTTAGTCACGCGCTTGCCATTTTCTAGATGCGATTTCACTTCATCACACGATAAATCATGGCCTTTAAGTTTAACCTGTGCGCCACTATCGTCTGCTTCTTCAAGTTCTGCATCGTTGCCAATAGCGAACCCCTCAGGCGCATTAAATTGTGTTAGCCAATCGGTTAGAAACACATCCAGATCATAGTTTGCAAATGCGGGCACTACAGGTAACGACCCTAACGATTTACGTAACAAGGCAAGAAGTTCTTCGGCTTTGTTAAAACTACCACTGTTAACAACCACCCAGCCATTTTTTTGGTCAATAAATGCAAACTGTAAGCTCGACTTTTTGAATGCTTGAGGAAGTAGGGTATGCAGAATATTTTCTTTTAGTTCGTCTTTTTCTTTTTTCTTAACTGGGCGGTTTTCTTCCGCTTCAATCTGCTCTACTTTTTCAGCAACCAGTTCGTTAATAACCGCAGCGGGTAATACTTTTTCTTCACGTTTTGCGCACACTAAAATGCTATCTTGAGAAAAGTGCGATAGGGTTTGACCATGTTTACCAAAGGCTTTGGTCCAACCAAACGTTGATAACTCTTGACCACCACATGAGCGAAACAGGTCTTGTTCTAGGGCTTTATCGAAGTCTTCTTGGTTGTATGATACGTCTTGTTTAAAACGGTAACAGATAAGGTTACTAAACCACATAATTAGGCTAATCCTTTCATTAAATTTGCCCAATCATAGCAATAAAAAAGTGATGCCGAAATGAATGATTTCGGCATCAGGGGGTTTTGTTTATGTATTAAACATTGAAAGTGGCTTTGGCATGTTTTTAGGGAAACTAATGTGGTAATGCAAGCCTTGTCCAGGCTCGCTTGTTACTTCTATATCGCCACTGAGCGTTTGTTTTACTAAGTTAAAAGTAATGTGTGTGCCTAAACCGCTGCCGCCTTGGTCGCGCTTGGTAGTAAAAAATGGGTCAAATAGCTTTTCTAACTGCTCTTGAGTTACACCATTACCGTTATCTTTAAAGTCGATGATAACCTCATCGTCTTCTTCTTTTATAACAATCTCTATGATGCCGCTTTCTATGCCTTCGAAACCGTGAATGAGTGAATTCATGATTAAGTTAGTGAAAATTTGACTAATTGCCCCCGCAGGTAAATTGAGTGTTAAGTCTTCAGGACAATCTAGGTTTATATGGTGCGATGTTTTTTTAAGTTTAGGGTGTAACGAGCGGATCACCTCGCCTAAATACTCTTTAAAATTAATTGTACGCACCGCTTCACTGGCTTGGTCTACCGCGATTTGTTTGAAGCTGGCGACCAGCTCAGAAGCACGGTCTAAATTACTGGTTAATAAGCTGGTGCTTTGTTTTGCGTCGTTTATAAACTCTTCTAATGCTTTCGGCGAAAGGGTTTTGTCTTTATAGGCTGCTTCAATTTGATTCAGGCGCTCTTGTAAAAAAGAGGTCGCTGTAACACCAATACCAATCGGGGTGTTTACATCATGAGTAATACCGGCAACAAGCCCGCCTAATGCGGCCATTTTCTCTGAGCCTACTAACCGCTCTTGGGCCATGTTCAGTTCATCAAGGTAACGCTGTAGTTCAGTTTGCTTTGTTATGAGCTCTTGTTCGGTTTGTTTACGTAAATCGATTTCTTCAGTTAAGGTGAACTTTTGCTTTTCTAGCTCGTATTTTTGTTGCTGTAAGTCCATCATTGCTTGGCTCAAGTTTGATGTCTTACGAGCGACTTCCTGCTCTAGTTGCAGGTTTTGTTGATCCAGTTTTTCGTTGCTTATCAGTAATTCTTTTTGTGTATGTTCAAGCTCTTCTCGGTACAGTACCACTTTATCAATCAGGCGATTAAATGACTCTTCCATCACTTTTAATTCGTTATGCTCACTGGTTTGAATGTCGATATGGCGACCTTCTAAATCATTGAGTTCAAGATCTTCTATTTGTTCTGTGAGCTGGGCTAAGGGTTCTGTTAACTGTTTTCTAAAGGCAATTAAGAATAGGATGATCAAAAATGTTGTTTTGATCATCGCATTACCGATTAAGAAATAAATCGAGATCATAATACGGCTAAATACGACGTCTCGGCTTGAAAATAGGGTGACATCACCCACTTGGGTGGCTCTGCCTGAAAACTCAAAAATCAGCGGGAAAGTGTAACCAAATAAACCTGACGGGGTGTCTTCAATAATCGCCTCTTCTTGCACTAGCTGCTGACTGTATAACTCATGTATGTCTAAAGAGCGCCCTAATTGTGATAACACTTCACCACTGTCATCTCGCACAATAATGCCTTCAATCATAGGGATCGCAAGTAACCCCTCAGCTGTGGTGATCGTTTGCTTAGTGTTCAGCTCCCAAATGGCGCGTGTGAGGCTGCGACTGAATGTTTTTTGCAACGTGGTTAATTCATCGCGAATGTAATCCTTGGTATTAACGTACTCAGCAATAACCTGCCCACACGTAACGACAAACGTTAATAAAAAATAAACCGAGAGCACACTGGTTAATAATTTTTTTGACAGGCTTTTTTGTAGCATGGATTATCCATAGCTCCTTGGTGAGATTTGTAATACATTCAGCTAAATCTAAAGTTAGCTAATAAATGATTAAAAATAAATAAATATATCCTTTTTTACGGGATCATTTACAGATTGTAACTAAATCATGAAAAAACTTGACCTTACTGCCTTTTAAAAAGTGTGATATAAAATTAGTCATCTTTAATTTATCCTCTATTAACGCTGTGTTTGCAACAGCGAAGATGTATATTTCATGAGTAATTCTAATTTTTCAGTGCTTGTCTGTGATGATTCAAACGTTGCCCGAAAACAGGTCGTACGCTGTTTAGGTGACTGCATCAGTGCCGACATTAAACAAGCCAGTAACGGCCGTGAGGCACTTGCTTTATTGCGGCAGCAAAACTTTGATTTGCTTTGCCTCGACTTAACCATGCCAGAAGTTGATGGTGTTGCTGTACTTGAAACGATTAAAGCCGAAAAAATAGAGTGTTTTGTGTTGGTTATTTCGGCGGATATTCAAACAGAAATGAAGCAACGAGTCGCAAAACTTGGTGCCATTGATTTTATTGATAAGCCGATAGAACTTGTCCGCTTAAAAACAACTTTGCATAAATTTGGTATTCATTAAGTCTTTATATAACCTAATTGCATAATTTATCTTTTTATTAAGGGTTGACAGACTGGCTGTTTTTAAGGCAGTCTAGGGGCTATGAAAACATTTAATCACGCAACGACCATTATTATTACAACCATCATCCTTACGGGATAGTGGCATAGGTCGGTGCAACAAAATTAAAGGCCTGTGTTCACTAGAACACAGGCCTTTTTTCGTTTATGGGATGAGGAAACATAAATAATGCGAGTATTAAAATTTGGCGGGTCGTCCTTGGCTGACTTCGCATGTTTGCAACAGGTAGCTCAGTTAGTCAAACAAGAACTTAAAGATGAAATGCTATTAGTGCTTTCTGCACCGGGCGGCATGACTGATTCACTCGTTGCGCTAGCGAGTGCAGCAGAGCAGGGGCGTGATTATAGTGAGTTATGGCATGCACTGGTTAATCGTTGTGAGCAGTTAAAGGCGGATGTAGAAGCAGAGTTTGGCGCAGTTGATAATTGGCCTAATTTAAATGACCTAAAAAATAAATTGGATGGTGTTGCATTATTAACGTGCTGCCCAGACCAAGTTAAAGCTTATGTTATTAGCTTTGGTGAGCGAGTGAGTGTAGCGCTCATGCAGCGTATGTTAAAAGAGAGTAATGCGCACTACCTTGAGGCAACCGATTGTATTGCTTCTGTTGGTGGATATATTGATGCAGAAGCAGACTTAGCCGCGAGTAAGTTGCGTTTTCGTGAAGCATTAGAAGCAGCACCAAGTACTATTTACATCATGCCTGGTTTTACTGCGGCTAATGAGCAAGGCGAGCTTACAACACTTGGCCGTAATGGCTCTGATTATTCAGCAGCAATTGCTGCAGCCTGCTTAGAAGCCGATGTTTGTCAAATTTGGACCGATGTTGACGGTGTTTACAATGCGGACCCGCGTTATATCAAAAAAGCCTCTAAAGTAGATTCGCTGTCTTATAAAGAAGCGATGGAACTTTCTTACTTTGGTGCCAAGGTGTTACACCCAAAAACAATTTTGCCATGTGCTAAAGCTGGCGTACCTTGCGAGATCAAAAATACTCATAACCCTCGCGCTGAAGGCTCTGTGATCAGTAACGATAGCGTATCGTCAGAACCGGTTAAAGCGTTATCAAGCTTACAAAACCTTGCAATGTTAACGGTCTCAGGACCCGGCATGAAAGGTAAAGTGGGTATGGCATCTAAGGTGTTTAATGCCCTTGCTCATGACAATGTATCGATTGTGTTAATTACACAATCGTCGTGTGAATTTAGTATCAGTTTTTGTGTTCACGAAAGTGATTTAGTGCTGGCTCTAGAAGCGTTGCAAACGGCTTTCGAACTTGAGTCGCAAGCTGGGCTTATTGAACCCGTTCAAGTACAACGTAATTTAGCGATTGTTACTCTAGTGGGCGACAATATGCGAGCGCACAAGGGTCTTGCAGCAAAATTCTTTGCTTCATTAGCACAAGCGCAAGTCAACATTGTGGCGATTGCCCAAGATTCAACAGAGAGTGCTATTTCTGCGGTTATTGATGGTGAGCTGTGCAATGATGCTGTGAAAGTGTGCCACGAGAACTTTTTTACACATATTCCATCAATCGATATGTTCTTATTAGGCTGTGGTTTAGTTGGCCAAGAGCTTATCCAGCAACTTGAGCGCCAGCAAGCATGGCTTGAAAAGCGCAATATTAAGCTTAATTTGTACGGTGTTGCTAACTCAAAACAACTCTACCTCGACAGTGACGGTATTGCCTTTAGTGATTGGCAAGAAAAATTAGCGATATCGGAGCAAGGTTTTGACTTAAAACTCGTTGAGCAATTTGTGAAACAAAACCATTTAATCAACCCTGTTATTGTTGATTGTAGCTCAGCCGATAAACTCGCCGCGCAGTATGTTGATTTCTTAAATGCTGGTTTCCATGTTGTGGCTGCGAATAAAAAAGCAAATACCAGCTCATTTGCGTACTATCAAGATTTGATTTCTGCGACACAAAAGAATAACCGTAAGTTTTTATACGAAACCAACGTAGGGGCAGGTTTACCAGTCCTTGATAATTTAAAGTCATTATTTGGCGCGGGTGATGAACTTATTAAGTTCAGCGGCATATTATCAGGCTCGTTGTCGTACATGTTTGGTGCTTTGCAAGATGGCCTCTCGTTGAGCGAAGCAACTGTAAAGGCAAAAGAAAGTGGCTTCACTGAGCCAGACCCACGTGATGACTTATCGGGGACCGATGTTGCTAGAAAGCTGCTGATCATTGCGCGTGAGTCTGGACTTGAACTTGAGTTAAGCGATATTGAAGTTGAATCTGTATTACCAACAGGGTTTGCAGAGGGAGATTCGGTTGCTGAGTTTATGGAAAAACTACCCAGTCTTGATGCTGCATTTAATGACCGTATCCAAAGTGCAGCAAGCGAAGGTAAAGTGCTGCGTTATGTTGGCACTATTGAAAATGGTCACTGCAAAGTAGGTATTGAAGCGGTTGATAGTAAGCATGCACTTTATGATATTCGTGATGGTGAAAATGCACTGGCGATTCTTAGCCAATATTATCAGCCTCGTCCGTTTGTTATCCGTGGCTATGGTGCGGGTGCAGAAGTGACTGCCGCAGGTGTATTTGCTGATATCTTAAAAACATTATCACGCTAGGAGAAGGTTATGATCCGTATTTACGCACCGGCTTCTATCGGTAACTTTGCGGTTGGATTTGATGCTTTAGGTGCCGCATTGGCACCTATTGATGGCAGCCTACTTGGTGATGTGGTTGAGGTATCTGCAGCTGAGCAAGACACATTTGTGTGCTCAGGAGAGTATGCCAGTAAGTTACCAGCTAACGCAGAAGAAAATCTTGCCTATCAGTGCCTTATTCATTTTAAAGCGCATGTTGCACCGGCCATGCCCACAGTGAAACTAGAGCTTAAAAAGAACTTACCAATCGGTTCTGGGCTTGGGTCAAGTGCATGCTCGGTGGTTGCCACATTTGCTGCGCTTGATCAGTTTGCTAAAACTGACTTATCGCAAGAGCAGTTGATTGAACTTATGGCTGATTTTGAGGCGATTGTGAGTGGTGGTCGTCATTACGATAACATCACGCCATGTTACCTAGGTGGTTTACAGTTAACAGGCGATCTTATTCCCAATAAATCCATTGCGTTACCGGTTGATGAGCGCTGGTATTACGTGGCAGCTTTTCCTGGCTTTTCTCTTAATACGGCAAAAGCTCGCTCGGTTTTACCCACGCAACTATCAATGCATGACAGTGTTGAGTTCGCACAAAGATTGTCTGCATTCAGCTGCTTGTTACTGACAGGGCGTTTTGATGATGCCTTATCAATTATGCGTGATGAAATTGCTGAGCCACACCGAGCGCCACTTATAAACGGGTATAGCGAGGCGAAGCATGCTTTACCAGAACTTGGCGCTGAAATTGTGAGTATTTCGGGTGCTGGACCGACTCTTTTTACAGTGTGTAAAAGTCTAGAAGCCGCTAAGCAATGCGCAGCGTGGCTTAATGATAATTACATTAATGAACATGGTTTTTGCCATATTTGCCAGCTTGATCAGCTTGGCACACGACAGCTATAAAGAATTTAAGGAACTACAATGCAATTACATAATTTAAAAGATGCAACACAACAGGTGTCGTTTATTGAAGCTGTAAAAACGGGTTTGGGTCGTAACCAAGGCGTTTTCTTTCCAGATAGCTTGGTGCCTATTGCTGATATTGATGCTTTATTAGATTTGGACTTTGTTACTCGCAGTAGCAAAATCTTATCCCATTTGATTGGGGATGAATTACCCGCAGACACCGTTGCTGAGATGGTACAAAATGCGTTTAACTTTGATGTAAAACTTGTTGAAGTCGAAAAGGATATTTACTGTTTAGAGCTTTTTCACGGGCCAACATTAGCGTTTAAAGATTTTGGTGGGCGTTTCATGGCAGAGTGTCTTGCACAATTTAGCCAAGGAGAAAAAGTTACTATTCTAACCGCAACGTCGGGTGACACAGGTGCTGCGGTTGCGCATGCCTTTTACAACAAACCGAATATTGATGTGGTTATTCTATATCCGAAAGGCAAAATTTCGCTAGCACAGCAAAAACTATTCACTACGTTAGGCAACAACATTCATTGCTATGCGGTTGATGGCAGCTTTGATGATTGCCAAAGCATGGTAAAACAAGCGTTTCTCGATGATGAAGTAAAAGAAAAGCTAGGGTTAAACTCAGCGAATTCAATCAACATCAGTCGTTTAGTTGCACAGGTGTGTTACTACTTTGAAGCGATAGCACAATTACCAAAAGCGCAACGTGCTAAAGCGCATATCTCTGTACCAAGTGGAAACTTTGGTAACGTGTGTGCTGCGATGATTGGCGCTGTACTAGGGATGCCAGTGGCAAAACTCAGTGCAACAACCAACCAAAACGATACGGTGCCTCGTTTCTTGCAAAATAAAGAGTGGGCTCCTAACGCAACGATTGAATCGTTATCGAACGCGATGGATGTGAGTAAACCAAACAATTGGCCGCGTGTTCAGCACATGTTAGATAATGCATGGTTTAGTTATGATGACTTTTATTCAAGCTGTGTCGATGAAGAGACAACCAAAGAGGTGATGAAAAAAATTCATCAAACAGGGTATGTTGCAGAGCCTCATACTGCGATTGCATACCAAGGCTTAAAAGAAAACATTGCACCGGGCAGTGCGGGTATCTTTTTAGCGACGGCACACCCCGCTAAATTTAAAGAAAGCGTGGAAGAAATACTCGAGATTGAGTTACCGATGCCAAAGCCTTTAGCAGATGCGTTAGCAAAGCAATGTCTTGCAGAAGATATTGTGTGTGATTACCAGCTTTTGCGTACTGAGCTGTTAAAAAAACTGGCGTAAAAAACCATAAAAAAGAGCGGCTGAGCCGCTCTTTTTTAGTGCAATATTGAATGACTATGCCGGTTTAAAATTCGCATCACAAGAATCACCACAGCGGTAATACACAGTAACACGCCAATCACTGAAACAAGTTCATTTTGTGTCCATTGGATCAAGGTATATGCCGCAATAAAAACAATAAATGGTTTAAATTCATAGTAATAATAGAGCTTTCTTTGATTTACTCGTTGACTTGAATGATCTGTGCGTCTTGCATTTGAGCGCATTCGCCAAATATTTGCACCCAGTAAAAAGAGTACGATACCGATGACTGTAGGCACCACATTATTCGCTAATGTGATGCAACTAATGCCGAGGATAAAGTAGCCATAGGGGGCGGCTTCGTAAAGAGGTTTTGCTAACATGAGATTTTATACCATCCTTGATATTTATTAAGACTATTAGGGTAGTTTGAAAATAGTAAAAAGCAATGCCTGTGTGCTATTTTTTATGCAAATGACATTTTAAAAACCTATGTAATATTTTAAATTCATAAATTTTCGTTATGTATCAATAAAAAAATATCATTATTAAAACACTGTGAAATAAATTCAATCCCTGTTTAAATATGTTCATCTTTACACGATAGGCAAATGTGCGTTTTCAGCGTACAATATAGCCTTCAAAAAAACACCATACACGTTGCCTTAGGAGACCCCATGTTAGAACGTAGCATGAATATTTCGGATTTCGATCCAGAGTTATTTGCAGCCATCACTAAAGAGACGGCTCGTCAAGAAGAGCACATCGAACTGATCGCGTCTGAAAACTACTGTAGCCCACGCGTGCTAGAAGCACAGGGTTCTCAGCTTACAAACAAATATGCTGAAGGTTATCCAGGCAAACGTTACTATGGCGGTTGTGAGCACGTTGACGTTGTTGAACAATTAGCAATTGATCGTGCAAACGAGTTATTCGGCACAGACTACGCAAACGTACAACCGCACGCTGGTTCACAAGCTAATGCGGCTGTTTTCCAAGCGCTTCTTCAGCCACATGACACCGTACTAGGTATGAGCTTAGCTCATGGTGGCCACTTAACGCATGGTTCACACGTTAACTTTTCTGGTAAAACGTACAACGCAATTCAATATGGCCTAAATGAAGAAACGGGCGAAATTGATTACGCTCAAGTTGAAGCGCTAGCACTAGAGCACAAACCAAAAATGATCATTGCGGGTTTCTCTGCATACTCAGGTATCGTTGATTGGGCTAAGTTCCGTGAAATCGCTGATAAAGTGGATGCGTACTTATTCGTAGATATGGCACACGTTGCAGGTCTTATTGCGGCTGGCGTATACCCAAGCCCAATCCCTCACGCGCATGTTGTTACAACAACAACTCATAAAACATTAGCGGGTCCTCGTGGCGGTCTAATTGTTTCTGCGTGTGGTGATGAAGAGATCTATAAAAAGCTTAACAGCGCCGTATTCCCGGGTGGCCAAGGTGGTCCTTTATGTCACATCATCGCTGCTAAAGCGGTTGCGTTTAAAGAAGCATTACAGCCTGAATTCAAAACGTACCAAGCGCAAGTGGTTAAAAACGCACAAGCAATGGTTGAAGTGTTACAAGAGCGTGGCTATAAAGTTGTTTCTGGTAAAACAGACAACCACTTATTCCTTCTAGACCTTATTGATAAAGATATCACAGGTAAAGATGCTGACGCTGCCCTTGGTAATGCAAACATCACAGTAAACAAAAACTCAGTACCAAATGACCCTCGTTCACCGTTTGTAACGTCGGGTCTTCGTATTGGTTCTCCGGCAATTACGCGCCGTGGTTTCAAAGAAGCTGAGTCTAAAGAACTTGCTGGCTGGATCTGTGACGTACTAGACAACATCAACGATGCATCAGTACAAGCAGAAGTAAAAGAGAAAGTTAAAGCAATCTGTAAAAAACTACCTGTTTACGCTTAATTGCTGGTTAAACCGTAATTAAGATAACAATAGTGTTGTTTTTTGCTATTATAAAGGCCGCTTATTAAGCGGTCTTTTTTTGTTTTTTATAAACGGAAGTTTAACCTTATGCATTGCCCTTTTTGCACAGCAAAAGATACTAAAGTAATCGATTCACGACTTGTTGGCGGTGGTCACCAAGTTAGACGCCGTCGCGAATGCAACGAATGTCACGAGCGTTTTACCACCTTTGAAGGTGCTGAACTTGTTATGCCAAGGGTGATAAAGCAAGACGGTAGTCGAGAACCTTTTAACGAAGACAAATTATTAAATGGCCTGCACCGCGCATTAGAAAAACGTCCAGTGAGTACAGAGCAAATCGAAGAAGTCGTTAACGTGATTAAATCACAGCTACGTGCCACCGGAGAGCGTGAAATCTCAAGCCATTTAATCGGCGAGTGTATTATGGAATCGCTCAAGAAGCTTGATAAAGTAGCTTATGTTAGGTTTGCCTCAGTATATCGCTCATTTGAAGATATTCGTGAGTTTGGCGAAGAAATTGCCCGTTTAGGTGATTAAGCATGTCGTTCACTGAACTTGATAGCATTTATATGGCACGCGCTATTGAGCTTGCCAAACAGGGCCGTTTTACCACGACGCCAAACCCTAATGTGGGTTGTGTACTTGTTAAAGACGGCCATATAGTTGGTGAGGGTTTTCATCAACTTGCCGGGCAGGGTCATGCCGAGGTGAATGCACTGGCCGTTGCTGGCGATAATGCCAAAGGGGCAACAGCCTATGTGACGCTTGAACCTTGCAGTCATTATGGTCGTACTCCGCCCTGTGCTGAAGGCCTAAAAGCGGCTGGTGTAAGTAAAGTGATTGCTGCAATGGTAGACCCAAATCCAGCAGTCAGTGGCCGTGGCTTACAAATATTGGCTGATGCAGGTATTGACGTTGCCTCTGGGTTACTTGAGCAACAGGCGCGCGATTTAAACAAAGGCTTTTTGAAGCGAATGGAAACAGGGTTGCCTTTCGTTACCTGTAAAATGGCCTGTAGTTTAGATGGAAAAACGGCACTTAATAACGGCCAAAGTAAATGGATCACGGGTCCACAAGCACGCCAAGACGTTCAAGCATTTCGCGCACAAAGCTGCGCAATTTTGAGTGGTGCAGATACCGTTATCAGTGATAACGCCAAATTAAATGTGCGTACTGAAGAGCTGCCATTTGCAATGCCAACATCATTGCCGATACGTCAGCCAACACGTGTGATTATCGATTCGCAAAACAGACTCACCCCAGATCTCGCTTTATTTAGTATTGAGAGTCCGGTGATTATTTTCACAACACAGCTTGATAATCAGCAGCAATGGCCACATTTTGTAAAACACGAAGTGGTGGCAGCTAACAAAAATAAAGTTGATTTATCGGCCGTTTTAGCACGGTTAGCCGAATTACAATTTAATCATATTTGGCTTGAAGCAGGAGCAACCCTAGCGGGTGCTTTTGCACAGCAAGACCTAATTGACGAATACATTGTTTATATTGCCCCAAAGTTAATAGGTGATATGGGCAAAAGCTTACTAAACTTTGCAGAAGTAACAGCCATGGGTGATGTCACTCAATTAACGTTTACCGATACACAGATAATTGGCGACGATATCCGCTTAACTGCGTACAAAGCAAAGCAAGCCACACACACTGAAGATAAAGAGTAGCATTATGTTTACTGGAATAATTGAAGCAACAGGTAAAATTGTTGAATTAACACAAAAACAAGGTGATCTCGCTATTCGTATTCAAAGTAATGATTTGGATATGAAAGACGTAAAACTAGGCGACAGTATTGCAACAAATGGTGTGTGCTTAACAGTGGTTACTAAACATAGCGATGGCTTCAGTGCTGATTTATCAAATGAAACCATTAGCCTGACAGGGTTTGCGCACTATAAAAAAGGCCAAACCGTGAATCTAGAAAAGGCCATGCAGCCAATTTCTCGCCTTGGTGGGCATTTAGTGTCAGGCCATGTTGATGGCATAGCGACAGTTGAAAGCATTACCGCCAATGCCAGAGCAACAGAGTACTGGCTAAGTACCGACCATAATTTAATGAAATACATTCCGTATAAAGGGTCGGTATGTATTGATGGAATTAGTTTAACGGTGAATGAGGTCGAGCAAAATCGCTTCAAGCTGACCATTGTTCCACACACCGCTGAGCAAACGACGATTGCAGAATTTCAAGTGGGCACGCAGGTTAACTTAGAAGTTGATCAAATTGCTCGCTACTTAGAGCGCCTGATCAAAGGGGCTGAACAACCTTCCCGTTCAGACATATCTATGAGCTTGTTAGCGCAAGCTGGTTTTATTAAATAAGCGAAGATACGTCATTATTAATCATACTCTCATGGGCACATTATGAATTTACACAGCGCGCAAGAAATTATCGATGACATTAAAGCCGGTAAAATGGTTATTTTAATGGACGATGAAGATAGAGAAAATGAAGGCGATTTAATTATCGCAGCAGAGCACATAAGTGCAGATGCTATTAATTTTATGGCAACGCATGGTCGTGGTTTAATTTGTTTAACCATGACTCAAGAGCGTTGTCAGCAGTTAGAATTACCGTTAATGGTTAAAAATAACGGAGCGGCTTTCTCAACAAACTTCACAATGTCGATTGAAGCTGCAAAAGGCGTAACAACCGGTATTTCAGCTGCTGACCGTGCACGCACAGTGCAAGCGGCCATTGCGAAAGGAGCTGTGCCAAGCGATATCGTACAGCCGGGTCATATTTTCCCAATTATGGCACAACCTGGCGGCGTTCTTACCCGTGCGGGTCACACTGAAGCAGGCTGTGATTTAGCGCGCTTGGCTGGTCTTGAGCCTTCTTCTGTTATTGTTGAAATTCTCAATGCCGATGGCACCATGGCCCGTCGTCCTGACCTTGAAGTGTTTGCTAAAGAGCATGGTCTGAAGATTGGTACTATTGCCGATTTAATCGAGTACAGAAACCTAAACGAAACCACCATTGAACGTGTTGCAAAATGTAAGTTGCCAACCGATCACGGTGAATTCGATTTAGTAACGTATAAAGACACCATTGATGGCCAGCTCCACTATGCATTGCAAAAAGGCGACGTATCGAAAGATGACGCTACGTTAGTACGTGTTCACTTACAAAGTACGTTTAACGATATTTTACTGTCAGACCGCAGCGCAGATCGTAGCTGGAGTTTATCAGATGCAATGGCCTATATTGCTGAGCATAACGGCGTATTGGTTATCTTAGGTAAACAAGAATCAACCGAAGATCTTGAAGCAACGGTCAAAGCATTTGCAGCAGAAGATGCGGGTGAAAATGTCAGTCATCGTAAATTCCAAGGCACGTCACGCACTGTGGGTGTGGGGTCACAAATTTTAGCAGACCTTGGCATTGAGAAAATGCGCTTGATGAGTCGTCCGAAGAAGTATCATGCATTGTCTGGTTTCCACTTAGAAGTGGTTGATTACGTTGAGCCGCAGTCTTAATTAACGCACAGCTTAGTTAACAAATTTTACTAGCAAGCTAATTTTAAGGCCAAGGTATTCTTGGCCTATTGCATGTAAATACAAGGCAGTAAGCGTTGAAAGTAACCGCTGGAGATAGATTTATTATCCAGAGTTCAGGTTAACTAGGCGACTTTTATATTTTTGTGGTATTATGCGCCGTAATTTTTGCGCAATCGCAACCGCTTAAACTTATTTTTTAGGGTTATTAAATGAAAATTATTGAAGGTAACAAATACGCACCGGGCAAAAAATTTGCCATTGTCATTTCACGCTTTAATGACTTTATTGGTAGCAGCCTTTTAGCAGGTGCTGTTGATGAGCTTAAGCGCACAGGTGGTGTATCTGACGACGACATTACTGTTGTTTACGTACCAGGTGCCGTTGAATTACCTTTAGCAGCGAAACGCGTTGCAGCAAAGAAAGAACATGATGCAATCATCGCCCTCGGTGTCGTGATCAGAGGTGGTACACCACACTTTGATTTAGTCGCTGGCGAATCAAACAAAGGTCTTGCACAAGTATCACTTGAGTACGATATCCCGGTTGCATTTGGCGTATTAACCACTGAAAGCATTGAACAAGCAATCGAACGCGCAGGCACCAAAATGGGCAATAAAGGCGGCGAAGCTGCTTTAGGCGCGCTCGAAATGGTTAATGTGTTAGACAAAATTTAAGTTTAAGGAATCTCTGTGAAACCAGCAGCAAGACGTAAAGCACGCATCTTAGCACTTCAGGCCGTATATTCTTGGCAGTTAAGTGCCAACCCAATTGCTGATATCGAACAGCAAATGTTAATTGAAAATGATGTGACTAAAATCGACGTCGAATATTTCAAAGACCTAGCACGTGGTGTTGTTGTTAACTGTAAGCAACTTGATGAGATTGTTGCACCACATTTAGCACGCCCTGCTGATGAGTTAGATATGGTCGAAAAAGCAATTTTACGTCTGTCTGCCTATGAGCTTAAGTTCCGTGAAGACGTACCCTATAAAGTAGCAATCAATGAAGGTATTGAGCTTGCGAAAATGTTTGGTGCTGAAGACAGTCATAAATTTGTCAACGGTGTACTTGATAAAGCAGTTAAAGAACTGCGTAAGTAAGTAACCCCGTAGAGGAGAGCCGGCTTGGGCCGGCTTTTTTGTGTATGAAGGAATTTGAATTAATCAATCGTTACTTTAAAGGTCGCGGTATTATCCGCCGTGATGTAAACCTTGGAATAGGTGACGATTGCGCGTTGGTCACCGTGCCTGAAAACTGTCAGTTAGCCGTGACAACTGATACCCTCGTTGCAGGAGTTCACTTTTTTGATGATATCTCTCCTCGTGCACTTGGACATCGAGCACTGGCCGTCAACTTAAGTGATTTAGCGGCGATGGGTGCAGAGCCTACGTGGATTTCGGTTGGTTTAACTTTGCCAGAAGCAAACGTTGAATGGCTTGAAGAGTTCACTGAAGGGATGCATGAAATTGCCGAATACTTTAATGTGCAAATTATAGGGGGAGACACCACGCAAGGGCCTCTCACCATTACTATTTGTGCAAAAGGTATCGTACCGCAAGGCAAAGCTCTGCGTCGCAGTGGTGCAAAAGTGGGTGATTGGATTTACGTGACAGGCCCCTTAGGTGATGCAGGTGTGGCGATTGAAGCGCGCAAGCAAGGTTTCAATATCGCACCAGAGCATTTATCGTATTTAAATAATCGCTTTGATTACCCCGCTCCTCGTGTTGCCGCAGGACAAGTATTGCGTGGTGCAGCATCTGCAGCAATCGATATCTCCGATGGCTTGTTGGCTGACTTAGGGCATATTTTAGCGCTTTCTCAAGTAAGCGCGGTTATACATGTTGATAAAGTTCCGGTGTCTGACGCCGTGAATGCGTCAATTCCGCGTGCTGAGCAGTTTGATTATATTTTAAATTATGGTGACGATTACGAACTACTTTTCACTGTGCCAGAAAGTAACAAAAGCATGGTGGATATGAAGCTTCGTCAGTATGGCGTTGAAGCCAGTTGTATTGGACAAATCAAAAATGGCGTAGGCGAAATTGAACTTTTACTTGATGGTGAAAAATTTAACTATCAAGGTAAAGGATTTCAGCATTTTACGAAGGAGCCGGTTTGAGCAGTAACCGTTTATTCAATTTAAAACGTCCACATCAATTTTTTGGTTTGGGTTTCGGTTTAGGTTTAGCGCCTAAAGCGCCGGGTACATTTGGTACTTTTGCTGCGTTGCCACTAATTTTTACTACAATGTACTTTCCACTGTGGTTGCAAATTGTGTTTGCTGTGGTGATTAGTGTGTTTGGTATTTGGGCATGCGGTAAAACAGCTGATGACTTAGGGGTACATGATCATCCTGCCATTGTATGGGACGAAGTAGCTGGTTATTATATCACCATGATTGGTGCTGCTCTCAGTTGGCAGTCACTGTTAGTTGGTTTTTTATTGTTCCGTTTTTTTGATATCGCTAAACCAGGCCCAATACGTATTCTTGATAGACGTTTACATGGTGGTCTGGGCATCATGGCTGATGATATTCTAGCAGGTGTATTTTCATTGATTTGTGTTCAAGCTTTGTTTAAAAGTGGCCTTTTACCTTTTTAAGCAATGAATTAAGGTTTTCTTGGTGGCAAAGGTATGATGCGATTTCTAGTGGTTTGTTTGTTGATGTTTTGTAGCACGTCGGTGTTTGCATCTATCACCGAGTACGTTGTCAAACAATGGAATATCCAAAATGGCTTGCCATCACAATCATTAAAAAGCATTGCGCAAGACGAACAGGGTTATATGTGGCTAGGCACCCAGTTTGGTCTTAGTCGTTTTGACGGTAATACATTTACTAACTTTAATACACAAAATAGCGATTTTTTACCAAGCAATGGTATCAACAAGTTATTAGTTGATAGTGATGGTTTGCTGTGGGTTGGCACCAAAAATGGGTTAGTCACACTCGACCCCGAAACCATGATGTCGCAAACTTTCAATGTGAAAGGCCCCGTGCGGGATATTTTAGAAGACTCAAAGGGCAGTATTTGGATTGCTGCGAATGGTCTTTATTATGTCGCTCGTAATCAGGTAGCACTGCAACAGAACTCAGCGTTAAGTGTTCCGGTGTCTAACGCGACCGCAATCACGCAAATTGTGGGTTCTGTCAGTCAAATGGCGCTCTCTCCTGAAGGAATTTGGCTGGTAAATGAACGTCACTTACTGCGCTTAACCAATACCTCATCTGATTTTGCGAAACTGCGCTTAGAGTTAACCGCAAAAGTCTCACTTCCCGAGCGTTTAGCACAAACGATTATCCATGATATGGCTTGGCTTGAAGGTAACTTGTATCTTGCTTCTGAGCTGGGTGCTTACTTTCTTGATTTAGACGATGAACTACGCCCATTTCCTTTGCCTAATGCGAGTAACTCGGCGGTGTATAAATTCATGAGTGACTCCGATGGGGCATTGTGGATCTCAACTTATGGGCGACTCTTGTTCCGTGATAACTCGGGTGACTGGCAATGGGTAGAGCCGAGCCAACTTGATCAAAGTATTTGGTTTGCAGATATCTTCCGCGATAACCAAAATAATATTTGGTTAGCAAGCTTTAGTGAAGGTTTATGGCTTGCACATGAAGGGCGTATTGAGCGCCACTCAGCAATTTCTAACATGACCGAGGCGGTAATGGCGATAAGCCAAGCCCCCGACGGCAAGCTGTGGGTTGCTAACCGAAGTGGTGTTGGCTATTTCGATTACAATAAAAACTTTGTTAACAAAATCCCTAGTAATCAATTTGGTCGTGCCGCCGTGCACGATTTGCAGTTTGATGGTGATCGCCTTTATATCGCAACAGGTCGTGGCGTTTTTTATTACGAGAACCAAAGTTTATATACGGTGCCCGGCCGTGCATTACGAGACAACCCAGTGTTTGCTATTAGTCGCTCCAATAAAGGAGGATTTTGGTTAGGGACTGGGCGCGGTATGTATCGTTTAAGTTACGGGGGGCTTACTCCATTTGCCTATAACGCGTTCCTTGGTAGTAAATTTATTACTTATGTACTTGATGAACAGAACTTTGGTCTTATCGGAACCAGTAAAGGAGCTTACTACTTTACCGACCGCGGTATTGAAAAAATAGGCGACCAAACAAGCTTAGAAAGTGCCTACGTCACCAGTATTTTAAACATTGAAGGGGTTGGCATTTTAATAGGCTCATTAAATGACGGCTTATTTTATCGCAGTACAAAAGGGCAGTGGCGGCAGCTTGATGCCACCGATGGTTTACCTTATGGCTCTATTTTTAGTCTAGTGTATGACAAGCAGTTGAAGCGTATTTGGGTTAGTACCATGAAAGGCGTATACCGTATGCCGGTTGAACAGTTTGGTACTGATATTGAAAGCTTGAAAGTGGAGCAGGTTATCTCATCGTTTGATCGTCAACTCGATGGTAAAGCGAGTCAATGTTGTGCGGGGCTTGGCCATGATGCGGTTGCAGATACAGGAAATTCAATTTGGTATCCAAGCTTGCAAGGTGTTGTTGAGATTCCGAAAAGTGTAGAGCTTTTTGGAGTGAAAGCATTAAAGCCACGCATTGAAAATATTGTTACTCCATTGCGCCATTTGAGCACCGCAACATTAGGTAACAAACCTGAGCTGCAAATAGATGAGCGTGACATAACGATTAAGTACACAGCGATTGATTACTATGCGCCTTCGAGTATTGAATTTCGTTATCGATTAAGCGGATTAGACAATGATTGGCGATACGCGAATACGCGACGTGAAGCTATTTATACTAACTTACCCCCAGGTTCTTTCTTATTTCAACTTGAAGCAAAACGCCGGGGTGAAGATTGGAAAAAAGCACGCCGAACAGAGTATTCATTTATTGTACCGCGCCGCTTTGATGAGACTATTTACTTTAGGTTGCTGATCACCAGCAGCTTTATTCTATTGTTTTATCTTGTATTCTGGGTGTTTAGAGCGCAAGAGAAGCGTAAGCAATTGGCGCTGGAAAGTTTAGTTACTGAGCGTACCGTAGAGCTTCGTGAGGCTAACGATAAACTTAACCAAGTGAACTCGCAGCTTAAGTTAGTCAGCCACTCTGATGAGCTAACGGGGCTTCGTAGTCGTCGCTTCTTATTTGATCAATTACCGAAAGACATTGAACACTTTCAGCGAAATTCACAGTCATTGCAGGCACAAGGTAAATCGTTGGTACTGTTAATTATTAATTTTGATAATTTTAGCCGTATTAATGACGCGTATGGTCCGCTTGCAGGCGACAGCTGTTTACAACAAATGGCTACGTTGCTTAATAGCCGTACTCAAGGTTCCGACTACGTGGCTCGATGGAGCGGCGATGAGTTTTTACTCTTACTGCGCGATTTTAAACGCACCGCGATAGATGATTATGTTGCAGAATTATGTGAAGCAGTGGCGAGTAACTCATTTAGGTTACCAAATGGTGAGTCGACAACAATCACCGCATCAATCGGTTGGTCGTTTTATCCATTGCCTTTATTAGGCGGCCAAGTAATTGGCTGGGAAACGTCTGTCAATTTAGCTGATATTGCACTGCATCAAGTTAAAAAGCGCGGGGGTGATGGTGTGGCTAATATTACCTTTGATGAGCAGCTAGATGCATTTGAGTTTGAACAAACCAATAATGTTGATCAGCAACTCAGTGTTTTACAAGAGAATGGCCTAGCAGACATCAAGATTTGGATGCGCTAGATATGATTTTTTGATTTACTAATATATAGTGGTGATAACATTTTGTTGGAGTTGTATTTAAAAGGAATGAAATATGAAAACAATGAAAGTAATTTTAATTTCCCTTTTGTGTCTTTATTCGTTTAGTGGTGTAGCAGATATTCAATCTGAGGCTTTTTTTTGCAAGCAATGTACAAGTAAAGACATTGCTAGAACAATAGCAAAAAATGAGTACGTAAACCCTAAGAAGTGTTACCCAGAAGACCCTAACCGTCCAATGAACGATGCTAATATGATTTGTAGCTCTGTTCAGAAAAATGTGGTTTTAGTTAACCCTGACACGAAAGCTGTTTATAGTTTTTTATTAGGGCACAGTAACGTTGCTCCAATTTTTCCTACCCTAGCATTAGACATGACACTGAGCCAGAATCAAATTGAAGGCTACCAAGCTGTTGTTGATTACAATGCTGCGCTTAATTATGCAGTAAGCAATATTCAAAATTATAAAGCAATTAACTCTCAGTATTTAATGACTTTTAATGCAAAGGCTACGCGTACATCTTCATCGGCATCTTGCCCAGATAATTCAGCTTTATCCATCATAGTCGAGCCGAATAAAATAAATCAGCTCAAAGAGTTGATGAATTTATCTCTAATGTTTAACTTAGAAAGTTCTCCAAGCGCAGACGTCTTAGATCGTATTAACAATTCAGGGCGAGTCAGCTCCACTAGTGTTGGAGTTAACCTAATGGGTGTAAATTTCACCGTACAATACACTGATGAAACGAAAAAGCCTACCCTAATTTGGGAGTTTGAACAAAGCGAAAAAGAAAGTTCGTTCAAAGATGGTTTAGTTTTTGATTATGAAATCTACCTTCATGATTCTAATGGCGCGCCACGTGCCCGTTACACTATTATTGATGAAGCATCGAGAGTTGCAGGCATGACTCTTTCAGCTCTAAAAGGGCATGATGCAGGACCTTCAGTAATTGACAATGAATGTACTCTAGATAAGTTAGCAGAATTGAATGAAACAGGCATGTTCACTAATTCAAATGGAGATGTTTTAGGTTTTAATGGTTCAGATGGGGCTACAAATACTGTAATTAACGGTGCTGGAAGCGGTAGAACATGCACAATCTTTTTTCAGCAATATGGAACTGGTGACACTATAGTATTCCGTGTTCCTAGGTCAATGTGTAATTAAAAATGCCTTGTCTATTACTAGAGAAGGCATTGTGAGGCTAACCAGGGCGCTTGTTACCTAAGCCCCCTTTTTAGTTTTAATGGTTAAGCCAAGCCGGTAAAATAGCCACTGACTCTGGTGCCGTGAATGAGTAACTCACAGTCGCGGCAATATCACCACTTGGGCTATTTAAAATATTATCGAAGCGCATTACCAAACCATTCGACTTTTCAGCGACATATAAATGGTTGCCTGTATACATAATATCAACGGGGTTACCAAGCTGACTAGCTGGCCCTGCAATGTTGACGCTTACATTGGTTAAGCCGCTTGCTTTTGATGCGTTATTTAACACGTAAATTTTACCGTCGGTAGCATCGGCTGCACTGCCTACATCAGACACTATCAATGAATCACTTAGAGGATCATAATCAATACCATGAAGGTTAGTTGGCGCTGCAAACGCCGTACCGCCGGATGCTGGTGTGATCAAACGGTCTTCTCCAGTGATGGTTGTCATGCCTGCCATTAATTTGCTTTTCACTTCGTCAAATACTGCAACTGTGCCATTAGTCAGGGCAACAAATGCTTTGTCTGTTGCAGGGTCATAATCAACATCCCATGGGCGAGCACCGCCGTTGGCTGTTAAAGTCATGAGTGGGCTAACATTGCCCGTTGCACAGCTCGAAAAGATTAAAATACCAGGGGTTGTGGCATTAAATTCAGCCACAAATACCATGCCATTATCAGAGGCCACATCGATACCTTTAGGTGAAATGATACCTGTATTTGCTCCAGTGATTAGTCTGTCTTGGCTGGTTGTAAATGTGTCGCCATCACGATGTGTTGCTACTTTGTTCGAGACAACGAGACCGCCTATTGATGTCGTTGCATTATCGTACGTGGCATAGCTTGTCCCTGATTTGTCGAAGGCGACACTTTCAATGGTTTGACTTGCATTATAGCTGGCAAGCTCTGCAGTCAAGGGGGCATTAATACGACTAATTTGACCGGTTGTAGCGCCTAGTACAGCTGGGTTACTACTGACAGCAACGCCCAATAATGGCATGTTAATCATGACGCTGTCAGAGCTATCTTGCATACCATTGTGCATGACTGTAGGTGTGATTGATTCAGGCTTTGTGGTTGCTGTCACTAAGTCAGGAGCAATATCAC
The DNA here is from genome assembly GCF_016464045.1 of Pseudoalteromonas sp. bablab_jr011. Lineage (NCBI taxonomy): Bacteria > Pseudomonadati > Pseudomonadota > Gammaproteobacteria > Alteromonadales > Pseudoalteromonadaceae > Pseudoalteromonas > Pseudoalteromonas sp. bablab_jr011. The sequence continues at coordinate 30,354 of NZ_JACDWU010000290.1, forward strand.
CGCTGTCACCAGCGAAAATATTGCTAAACACGAGTACGGCATCATTTGATTTTTCGGCAACACGTAAATCACTGCCTGTCAGACTAATATCAACCGGATTGCCAAGCATAGACATTGGGCCTGCGATATGGCGGTCAACTGTGACCATGCCATCAGCCTGTGATGCATTTGAAATAACAAAGAGTGCACCGTCGGTTGCATCAGATGCACTTCCTACATCAGAGAGTACTAATTTATTAGTATGTGATTCAAGCGAGATGCCATGAAGGTTCACTGATATTTTGGCGCCGGTTTCATCGCTAGGGGTAATTGTCCGCGCGGGTGTAGCTGCAAAGCCGCCCATTACATAGTTATCATATACGGCCACATCACCATTAGTTAGTGCAACGTATAATCGGTCGTTAATTTCATCGTAGGTTAAATCCCACGGTTTTGCGTCTGTCACTGTGCTGGCCAGTGGTGCAACATCTCCTGCGGCTTCTTTACCGAACACCGTTACTTGCATACCATTAAAGTCAGCAGCAAAAATTAGCCCGTGCTTGTTTGAAATAGTGATGCCTTTGGGGTTGACTAAGGTGCTGTTTGTACCTGATATCATTCTATCAACGTCACTGTTATACATCCCGCCATCACCTCGGCTGAGAATCTGACACACTGTGCTGATTGCCCCATTGCCCGAATCGGCTGCTTGTACAAGGTTACCTAAACTGTCGAATACGACACCTTCATTTGCCCCAGTGTTAAAACTTGAAAGCTTAGCGGCATTTTGATTGATAACATTGATTGTTCCCGCATTTTCTTGGCCATTATTAGCGAGAATAAAGGTGGCAGCTGCAAAACCGGGTGCACCATCGTTACCATCCATACCGTCTGAACCATCAGTGCCATTTGTACCATCTTGACCGTTAACACCATTGGCTCCGTCAGCACCATCTTGACCTGCAACACCCTGAGCACCCATCGCACCGTCTTTACCGTCGTCACCACTACATCCACTTACGCCGAGTAACACGGCTAGTGTTAATGCACAAAGAGTAAATTTTGTTAGTGTTGAATCTGTGTGAGTATGTAGTGCTATTTCATCATTTTTAAACGCTTTCATTTGTTCATACCTTATTTAATAATCCATCAAAAAGTGAACAGACAACGTGTAGTGCTCAGAACCGCTTTCAAAAGCATAACCCTTGCTCACGAGTTAACCTCATTGAGTAAACGGGGAAGGAGGGAGATTGGATGCAGGAAAAAATAACTTTTTTAGTGTTTGTTTTTATGTTATTGATTTTAAAATTAAAAAAAGGAGCATTATGCTCCTTTTTATTTGAACTGATTGTGTAAGTTAAGCAATAAAGGCTTTAATGCTGGCTAAAATACCGTTTGCATCTAGGCCCATTTCGGCATGCATTTCTTCCTGCGTACCGTGCTTTATAAACTCATCAGGGATACCCAAATTCAAGATAGATGCATTGGCTTTAATGGTAGCAAGGTATTCATTAACTGCAGAACCTGCACCGCCAGCAATCGCGTTGTCCTCGAGAGTTACAATCACATCGTGCTCGCTTAGTAAGTCGCTAATTGCCTGTGTATCGAGTGGCTTAATAAAGCGCATATCAAGCAGAGTTGCATTTAATGCTTCTGCGGCAAGCTGTGCATTATCTAACAAGGTTCCAAATGATAATATGGCCACCTTGTTTCCTTGTTTTATTGTACGGGCTTTACCAAGTTCAATTGCATGCATCTGTGCTTGCACTTCACAATGGCCAGCGCTACCGCGCGGATAACGTACCGCAACTGGTTGATTACATTGATAGCCAGTATAAAGCATTTGGCGGCATTCATTGGTGTCACTCGGTGCCATGATGATCATGTTTGGTATACAGCGCATAAAGCTTAAATCGTAAGCTCCTTGGTGTGTTTCACCGTCGGCGCCAACAATACCTGCACGGTCAATGGCAAATAAAACAGGGAGGTTTTGCAGTGCAACATCATGAATTAGTTGGTCATAGGCACGTTGTAAGAAACTAGAGTAAATAGCAACGACAGGCTTTAAGCCTTCGCACGCAAAACCTGCAGCGAGTGTCACGGCGTGTTGTTCTGCAATGGCAACATCGAAGTACTGGTTAGGAAACTCTTTTGAAAAGCGTACCATGCCCGAGCCTTCTCGCATTGCAGGGGTAATTGCCATGAGTTTGTCGTCTTGTTTTGCCATGTCACAAAGCCAATCACCAAACACATTCGAGAATGTGGCTGCGCCCGGTTTTGATTTAGGCAATTTTGACATGCTAGGGTCAAATTTAGGTACGCCATGGTAGCCAATAGGATCCGCTTCAGCAGGTTTATAACCTTTACCTTTTTGCGTTTTTATATGCAGTAATTGCGGCCCTTTAAGGTTACGCATATTACGCAGGGTATCGACCAACATATTCACGTCGTGGCCATCTATTGGGCCGATATAGTTTAAACCTAACTCTTCAAAGAAAGTGCCTGGAATGACCATGCCTTTCAAGTGCTCTTCCATTCGGCTGGCAAGTTCTTTTACGGGCGGTAAACCCGAAAGTAGCTTTTTACTGCCTTCTCGGATATTGGTATAGAAACTACCTGATAAAATGCGAGCGAAGTGGTTGTTTAATGCGCCCACGTTTTCTGAAATCGACATTTCGTTATCATTTAAGATAATCAGCACATTTGGGTTTACATCACCCATGTGGTTCATCGCTTCAAATGCCATACCCGCAGTAATGGCACCATCACCAATTACGGCAACTGTTTTTCGATCTTTACCTTCTTTTTCTGCCGCAATTGCCATGCCTAGGGCTGCAGAAATAGAGGTGCTAGAGTGACCTACACTGAATGTATCGTATTTACTTTCTTCACGGAATGGGAAAGGGTGTAAGCCATCCTTTTGACGAATCGTATGCATTTGGTCACGACGACCCGTTAAGATTTTGTGTGGGTATGCTTGGTGACCCACATCCCATACTAAACGATCTTCAGGGGTGTTATAGACATAATGCAGCGCAACAGTTAACTCAACAGTGCCTAATCCTGATGCTAAATGACCACTACTTTGCGAAACTGAGTTCAAAAGGTATTCACGTAACTCTTTACTAAACGCAGGTAATTTGTCTTGCGCTAAATCACGCAGTTGTGCTGGTTCGTCAACCAAACTTAATAATGGATACTTGCTACTATCAAGTGTCATGTTTTTTATACATCCTTCGCTAACCAGAGTGCATTATAGCCCATAGCGGCTCTGATTTTTTAGTTATTTTGTCTTTCTTTTGTAGGCACTAATATTTACGTTCAACTATATAGCTGGCAAGGCTTGCCAACTCATTTGTGTCGTAATCTATTGCCTCTAGAGCCTGATGAGCTTGGGCAAGTAAATCTTGCGCTTTTTGTTTAGCACCTGCCATGCCTAATAAAGCAGGGTAGGTTGCTTTATTAGCCGCAATATCTGACCCTTGAGGCTTTCCTAATGTTTCAGTATCAGCTTCAACGTCTAGGATATCGTCTTGTACCTGAAAAGCCAGACCTATCGCTTGACCAAATAGATTTAGTTGCTGCAATGTATGCTGATCACAGTGAGTCGCGCACAAAGCTCCCAGTGTAATTGCACAATTTAAAAGCGCCCCGGTTTTCAGTTGGTGGATACGTTCCAATTGCTCAACACTGATCACTTGATCGGTAGAGACAATATCCAGTGCTTGTCCCCCAACCATACCTTCAATACCTGAGGCTTTGCTTAATGAGGCTATCATTTTAACCTGTTGTGTCGCTGGCACCGTAAATTGATGATTAGCAATTAAATCAAATGCAAGCGTTTGCAGTGCATCGCCGGCTAAAATAGCCTGTGCTTCGCCATAAACAATGTGGCAAGTTGGTCGGCCTCGGCGTAAATCATCATCGTCCATTGCTGGCAAATCATCGTGTACAAGTGAGTAACTATGGATACACTCAATGGCTGCTGCAAGTACATCTAAATCGGCTTTGTTTGCTCCCATCATACGACCGGTTGCGTAAACAAGGTACGGCCGTAAACGCTTCCCCCCATTTAAAACACCATAATGGGTTGCGTCTTTAATTGTTTGTTCGGTATTAAGTGGCTGATCAAAATAGCGATTTAACATGGCTTCAACATCGTGTTGAGCACGTTGTAGTTGTTCTTTTAATTGCACTGAATTAGTCCAGGTTTGAATCAAAGTTGCTCAGAGGAGCTTGGCTATCGTTGCCCATTAAAATGGCCACTTTTTGTTCTGCTTGCTGTAATTTACCTGATGAGGCATTTGCCAGTACAATACCACGTTCAAACTGTTTAAGTGACTGTTCTAAAGACAGTTCACCTTGCTCCATTTGCACAACTATTTGAGATAATTCATCCAGCGCTTCTTCAAAGCTTAAGTTTTCTGGTTTCTTTGCCGCCATTGTGGCCTCGATAGCTATTAGAAAGTGAGGCCAATTTTAGGGGGAATGCTAAACTAGGTCAAAGAATGATGTGTTTTTTTACGCATAAAGCGATTTCGATATGCTATTTTTACGCTTTTAGATACAGCTTAAACTTGTAGCTTAAAAATCTTACATTAAAATAAAATTAATTCATTTAATGATTTAAGTAATTCAATTGCTTGCCGATAAGCAGTTAATAATAAAAATTTGATGCCTGAGGGTGTCGTGTTATTTTCCTCTGGAGGGGTATGTGGATTTAGCAACCATAATAGGTATTCTTGGTGCCATAGGCTTAATTGCTATGTCGATGGTGTTAAGTAGTGACGGCCAAGTTGCAATGTTTTACAACACACCTTCGGTGGTCATTGTATTCGGTGGCTCGATTTTTATTGTGTTATCAAACTTCACCATGGGACAGTTTTTGGGGATAGGGAAGGTTGCAGCTAAAGCCTTCATGTTCAAAATTGAATCTCCAGAAGAGTTAATTGAAAAAGCAGTTGAACTAGCTGACTCTGCACGTAAAGGTGGCTTTCTCGCGCTGGAAGAGGCTGATATCCCCAATGCGTTCATGCGAAAAGGGGTTGATATGCTGGTTGATGGTCATGATGCCGATGTTGTGAGGGCTACGCTACAAAAAGATATTTCTTTGACATCTGCACGTCATGAACATGGTGCCACTTTATTTAAATCGCTTGCTGATATCGCCCCGGCAATGGGTATGATTGGTACGCTGATAGGGTTGGTTGCGATGTTATCAAACATGGATGACCCTAAAGCGATTGGTCCTGCTATGGCGGTGGCCTTACTTACCACCTTATACGGTGCATTTTTAGCGAATGTTATTGCTATTCCTATTCAGGTAAAGCTTGAGCTTCGTAAAGACGAAGAAGCACTAAACCAGCGCCTCATTTTGGATGCGGTTTTAGGCATACAAGATGGTCAAAACCCGAAAGTAATTGAAGGGATTTTGAAAAACTATTTAGCCGAATCTAAACGTAAAGTAGATACTGAGGAGTAGGCATGTCTGATCAAGAGTGCAAATGTCCGCCCCCTGGCCTGCCAGCTTGGATGGGCACGTTTGCTGACTTAATGTCGTTATTAATGTGCTTCTTTGTACTCTTACTTGCTTTCTCAGAAATGGATGTACTTAAGTTTAAGCAAATAGCAGGCTCGATGAAGTTTGCTTTTGGTGTGCAAAATAAGATTGAAGTAAAAGATATTCCCAAAGGAACCTCGGTGATTGCAATGGAGTTCACGCCAGGTAAACCTGAGCCCACGCCGATTGAAACGATTCAACAACAAACCGTCGAAATGACTCAGCAAATGTTAGAGTTTCAAGCGGGTGATGAAAGCTCTGCTGGTGGTCGCCAAGAGCAACGAGGTAACAAGCGCGGTGGTGAATCGCAAAGTACTGCGCAAGAGCAAGCGATGGAGCAGTCAATTTCAGCGGCTGATCAAGAGCAAACTAATGAGCTTGTGAAAAAAATTGCTCAGCAATTAGAGCAACAGATTATGGATGGGGCGATTGAGCTTGAGTCGCTTGGTCAGCAAATTATTATCCGTATTCGTGAAAATGGCTCGTTCCCATCGGGCAGCGCATTTTTACAGCCTAAATTTAAACCTATCATTCGTGATATAGCGACCTTACTTAAAGACGTACCTGGTGAAATTACGGTGTCTGGCCATACCGATGATTTTCAGGTTTCTAATGAGCTATACACCAATAACTGGGATTTATCTTCGAAAAGAGCGGTGGCGGTTGCCAGTGAAATGGAAAAAGCCTCAGGTTTCGATAAGTCGCGCATGGTGGTTGTCGGGCATGCTGAAACACGGCCGCTTGTTCCCAATGTGACCGATGAAGATCGCCGACGTAATCGACGTGTCGAGATCTCTATAATGCAGGGTAAAGCGCACGAGTCAGACCCTATTGATGTGAGACCATAAATCCATTACAGTAAAACTTCGTTAACAGATGTAATGGAGTATACAAATGAAAAAAATAGATAAGTACTGCTACATGCCAGGTAATGGTAGTGGTGATGATGATGATAAAACTGATTAAGGTAGGTAATTTTGCCTGATTGGTTTGGCTCCATCATATCAATATTAAATAATAGCTGGGTATTCATGTTGAGCCCAGCTATTTTCGTTTTCTATCTACAAAAAGACTGGTTTGCCTTTCGGTTTGCACTAATCACAGCCTGCTTCTTTTTATACGGCACGTTGATTCATGACCATTTACGTGGTTTTGATGATATTTATGTCTGGCGCTATGTAGTGTGGGCTTTCAATGATATTGCTTGGATGGCTGTAATTGCGTATTTAGGGATCAAAGATAAAGTTTATTTGTGGCAGAGTGTGTTGGGTCAACTTGTTGTTATTATGGCCCCTATTTTACAACTCTTTCGTTTAGTCGATCGTCACCTTTGGGACTTATCGTACAGCACATATATGTATAAGACGCTGCTGCCTCTCATTAATATTGCTACTGTTATTGTGTGTTATTTACCACTGATTTACTTACTAACACGGCGAGCAAAGCACGCTTAACTTATTCCTAAGTTAAAAACCCTATGCTAGACTACTGTTCATATAAACAGTATCTAGTGTTGCTTTATGAAACTTTACATTGCCGAAAAACCTTCTTTAGCACGCGCTATAGCAGATGCGCTGCCAAAACCTCAAAAAAAGCAGGATGGTTTTATTGAACTTGCCAATGGTGATTGTGTTTCATGGTGTATAGGTCATTTACTTGAGCAAGCTGAACCTGATGAGTACGATGAACGCTTTAAAAAATGGCGTTTCGAACATTTACCTATCGTGCCAGAGCAATGGCAACTAAAGCCAAAACCAAAAACGCGCAAACAACTTACCGTTTTAAAAAAGTTAATCAAACAGGCTACTCAGATTGTACACGCAGGCGATCCTGACCGCGAAGGGCAATTACTTGTCGATCAAGTGATCGATCAAGTTAAACTTAGCCAAGCAAAAAAACAGCAAATACAACGTTTACTAATCAGCGATTTAAACTTAAATGCAGTAAAAAAAGCACTCAATAATTTGCGGTCTAATCGCGAGTTTATTCCTTTAAGTGTCTCTGCTTTGGCTCGTTCACGCGCTGATTGGTTATTTGGCATGAATTTGACTCGTGCTTATACATTAGCCGGTCAAAAAGCTGGATTTGGTAATGTGTTATCTGTTGGCCGTGTGCAAACGCCTATTTTAGGTTTAGTCGTCAACCGTGATAATGAAATTGCTAATTTTACAGCCAAGCCTTTTTATGAAGTATTGGCCCATCTAAAAACCCAAAACCAGCAAACATTTACAGCTAAGTGGCAACCGAGTAAAGCGTGTGAGCCGTATCAAGATGACGAAGGTCGCGTGTTGCACCGAGGACTTGCAGAAAATGTTGTATCGCGAATAACTGACCAGCCTGCAACGGTATCAGAACTTGAGCAAAAGCAAAAAAAACAACAAGCACCTTTGCCCTATAACTTATCCGCTTTACAAATAGATGCAGCAAAAGCGTTTTCGATGCCAGCACAAAGTGTGCTCGATATCTGCCAAAATTTATACGAGCGCCATAAATTAATTACTTATCCTCGTTCAGATAATCGTTACTTACCAAAAGATCATCACCGTGAGGCTGCGGGCATTATTGCTGCAATTGCGCATAATGATGGACAACCTAATGAAGCATGCAATAAAGCCGATAGCAGTAAGCGAAGTAAATGTTTTAATGATAGCAAGGTCGCTGCGCATCATGCGATAGTGCCAACAGTTAAACAATTACGTACTGCAGCCTTAAATGCCGATGAGCAAAAGGTTTATAGACTTATTTGTCGCCAATATTTAGCTCAGTTTTATCCAGATTATATTTTTAATGAAACCAAAGTGAGTGTGATGATTGCGGGCGGGCTTTTTAAAACAACAGCTAAGCAAGATGTTAGTCTGGGCTTTAAAGCATTAATGGGTAAAACAGAATTAAAGGACGAACAAACACTTCCTCCATTGGAAAAAGGCCAGCAACTGCATTGTTACGAAGCTCAGCTCGTTGACAAAATGACGTCACCGCCCGCGCATTTCACAGACGCCACTCTATTAAGTGCTATGACGGGCATTAGTCGTTATGTAAAAGATTCAGAAATCAAAAAAATACTGAAAGAAACTGATGGACTTGGAACAGAGGCCACGCGAGCGGGCATTATTGAGTTACTCTTTAAACGACGTTTTCTAAAACGCCAAGGTAAAAGTATTATTGCTACAGAAACAGGGCAAGCGCTTATAAGTGCCTTACCTCTTGCGTTAGCGAGTCCTGATTTAACAGCGAAGTGGGAAGCTTCTTTGAGTAACATTGCTGAACAGCAAATGAGTTATCAGCAATTTTTAACACCGCTACTTGATGAATTGCAGCAACTTGTTGAACAAGCCAAACACTGCGATAGCCAGGTATTCGCGCAACTACCAAAAACGCCACCTAAGCGGCGTTTTAAAAGAAAAGCAAAATCTAAGGCTAAGCCAGCTTAGCCTTAAAACGGTTATTGATTGAATAATGCGACAGCGGCGTTGCTCATCGCAGTTATTCCTGTAGGTAGGGCTTTTTTATAATCTGGCGCAAATTTACTGGAGTGCAGTGAAGGTAAAGTGCTACCCGATTTTATTGCATCATTGTACTGGTTAGGTTCGACACCCCCTAACCAAAATAGCGTGATAGGGACATGGTGCTCTGTACGACCATACAAACCAAAATCTTCACCTGCCATTACTGCATCTGCATCAAGTACATTTTCTTCACCAAGTGCACTGGAAATCGCATTACGTACAACATTTGTTTGTGCGGGATTATTATAAGTTGATGGAATAGACTCATCTTCATGAACGTATACCTCTGGGATTAAGCTTTCATCCAAACCAGCACTCAGTGCAATACCTTTACTAATTCGTTTAATCGCCGCAATTTGCTGCAAACGTACTTCGGGATTATAGCTGCGAAGTGTTAATTGCAGTTTCACTTCATCAGAAATGACATTATGTTTAGAACCACCATGAATAGAGCCAACAGTAATGACCGAGGGTTCTAATGGAGAAAGCTCGCGACTGGTTATTGTTTGTAATGCTAAAACAATGCGCGAAGCGATAACAACGGGGTCAATTGTTGTATGTGGGTAAGCACCATGGCCCCCTTTGCCTTTTACAGTGATATCTACAGAGTCAACACTGGCCATGGTATATTCATTTTTCATACTCACTTTCCCCGCAGGGACGCTCGCACTAACATGCAGCGCAATGACATGATCTGGGGTCGGATATTGAGAGAAAAGTCCTTCTTTTAGCATGGCTTTTGCACCGCCACCAACTTCTTCAGCGGGCTGTGCTACCATCATTAGCGTGCCTTGCCATTGATCTTTGTGAGATATTAATTGCTCTGCGGTCCCAATAAAAGAGCTCATATGGATATCATGGCCACAACCATGCATCACACCAACAGTCGCACCGCTGTCATTTTTCACAGTGACTTTAGAGGCGTAAGGCTTTCCCGTTTGTTCAACAATAGGTAATCCGTCAGTATCTGTGCGGATCATGATAGTTGGGCCTTCACCATTTTTATAAAGGCCAACAACCCCGTAACCACCCACATTATCAGTCACAGTAAAACCAAGCTTTTTAAGTTCTTTTGCTAGTTTTTGACCTGTTTGCTTTTCGTGATAAGACAATTCGGGTGTTTGATGTAAATCTAAATAAAGCTTTTCGATATTTGGCATTGATTGAGTTAGATTTAAATCCAATGATGCGGCGTGAGCAAGTGGACTAAGGAGTACTAATGCAGCACATATGCGCGATAATTTCATAATGACCTCGACTGAGTGGGCTTGTAATTGTTATGTTCGTCACCATATAAAAACCTAAATGAATATATAGTGCAATCGATCACATGAACAATATGATAAATCTTACACCGCAGAATCTGCAGCAAGCATTGGGTGAAACATCTTCAGAAAAAATAGTGCTACTTAGTTTTTATTCTGCACAAAACCCAGAATGTCATCAGCAAGCTGCAATTTTAGAGAAAATAGCCAGTGAATATGGTGAGCATTTATTAGTAGCAACACTAGACTGTGATGTAGAACAAGCGCTGGCGTCGCAATTGGCACAACAAATTGGCTTGCAAGCTTTGCCTACATTAGTATTGCTAAAAGATGCTGCTCCTGTTGATATGTTGCCAGGCGCACAGTCTGAGCAGCAAATTCGTGATGCACTTGCAAAGCATTTACCTGCACAACATGAGTTATTACTTGAGCAAGCTAAACAAGCCTTAATTAATCAAGATCTAAACAATGCTTTTAATTATGCCAAGAAAGCGTATGAGCTAGACCCAAGTCATACGCGCGTAAAATTAGTGCTCGCGGATATTTGTATTCAAATTCATAAATTAGATGATGCGCAAGCTTTATTAGATTCAGTTGATGAAAGCGAGCGCGATGCTTATTTTACAAACATTAAAGCTAAATGTGAGCAGGCATTGGCAGCAACAGACTCACCAGAGATAAAAGCGTTACAAGTAAAAGTAGAAAAGTACCCAAACGATTTAGAAATAAAGCTGGAATTAAGTAATGCATTTAATGGAGCAGGGCGCAAAGAAGAAGCATTAGAGTTATTGTTTAATGTACTTAAGAAAGATCTAAACTTTGCAGATGCAAAACCAACATACCTAGAAATTATTGCTTCATTACCAGATGGTGATGCGTTAGCTTCAAAGTATCGTCGTAAACTCTACAGTATCTTGTATTAATATTTAGAAAATGAAAGAAAGCGTCATTTAAATAAGGGCGCTTTTTTTATTTTTAAAACTTGCTTATTACCTAATTTCGATAATACTTAAGATCCTCTCGAGAAAAGTTGGCTGTATTTTGTACAGCAAACTGTGTTTTTTACTGCCTTTAGCTTGTTTTTTGCGCGAAAGGTAAGTTTTTAGTAGTTTTCTGCAAAAAAGTGCTTGCGTAAAAAATCCATCTCCCTATAATGCGCATCCACTGACACGGCGGGCAGCAACGAAAGACGCTGAACAACGTAGCAGAGAGTTAAGTAAAACTTCGGTTTTAAGTCTTCGAAAGAAAGTTTAAAATTAAGTGTTGACTCGAAAAATTAAGGATGT